>CAYQMZ010000327.1:443-8268 GCA_964418725.1 uncultured Pirellulaceae bacterium | reverse complement strand
AATCGGCGCACGGTTTTCTGCCAACGGGTGGTTGGGGTTACAAGTGGATTGGCGATCCCGATCAAGGTGCTGGTGCGAGTCAGCCGGGTGGTTGGGCTTACAGCATTCTCCCGTATGTTGAGCAACAAAACCTCTACGACCTTGGCTCTGGCGATTCTCCGACGGCAAAGGTGGCGGCCGCGGTTCGACTGATGACCACACCACGTTCGGAAGTGCAATGTCCCTCGCGACGTGCTCCGGAACTATATCCGTACAATCCCTCCACGATTTTCGCGAACCGACCGTACAACCCCGGTATCGAAGGGGCTCCAGAGATTCCCGAGCAGGAAGTCTTGAAGATCGTAAAGAGTGACTACGCAGCGAACGCCGGCAACCTTTGGAAGAGATTCCACCCAGGACCTTGGAGAATCTCACAAGGATCCAGTCACATTTTCCCTGAAGAAGAACCAACTGACAAAGGCGTCGTCTACTGGGGCAAAGAAATTGGCTTCCAAAAGATCCCCGATGGCACGTCGAAGACATTCGCCGTTGGTGAGAAGTATGTCTCGCCCGATCGATACACGACGTGGTCTGGTGGTGGCGACTCCTTGAGCATGTACATTGGCAACGACCCCGATGTTGTGCGTTGGGCGGGACTCGATTCACCACTGCAACAAGATCGAATTGGGCTCGAAGATCCGTTTTCGTTTGGTGGCCCGCACCCTGGCGTGGTTCTATTTGTGATGTGCGATGGTTCGGTCGGCACGAAGGATATAGCAACTGAGCCAGCTGTTCTTGCACAATTGGCCAATCGAGCGGATGGCGGAGTCAGCATCCAACAGCAATAGAGCCGACGCAAGGCTTCAAAGGTAAAAGTTGAACGGGTTGGGACCCGGGGCACGAATAATAAACTGGGACAAAGAATGGTCTGCAAAACTAGAAGTCGAGCGACGGAATCTCGTCAAGCATTTACTCTGGTCGAACTACTCGTCGTTATAGCGATCATTGCGATGCTCGTAACGTTGCTGCTACCGGCAGTTCAAGCGGCACGCGAGGCAGCTCGTCGGACTCAATGCATAAACCACTTAAAGCAAATTGGCCTCGCGTTTCACAACCACGAGTCCGCTCATGGTTTTCTACCAACTGGCGGCTGGGGGTTCCGCTGGGTCGGCGATCCAGACCAGGGTGCGGGGCGAAATCAACCCGGCGGATGGGCATACAATATTCTTCCTTTCGTCGAACAGCAGAGCCTCTACGATCTCGGGTCCGGTGGAACAGCGGATGTGAAGACACAAGCTGCGGTTCGGTTGATGACAACACCGCGGACCGAGGTCCAATGCCCGTCGCGGCGTGACGCTCAGCTCTACCAGCACAACCCCAACACGTTGAATGGAAATCGCCCAAACAATCCGGGAGTCAATGGCGCGCGTGTCAACGGAGACGACATCGCGATGATCGTCAAAAGCGACTACGCCGCGAACGGTGGAAATCTGTGGAAGCGTTTTCATGCCGGCCCGAATTCACTCGCCGGTATCGCGAATCATTCTTTCCCCGAAGAGCAGCCGACAGACAAGGGCGTCGTCTACTGGGGCAAGGAGATTACGTTCGCAAAGATTCTAGACGGCAGTTCCAAAACATTTGCGGTTGGCGAAAAATACATCGCCCCGGATCGCTACACAACTTGGTCAGGGGGCGGGGATTCGTTGAGCATGTACGTCGGCAACGACCCGGATACCGTTCGTTGGGCCAGCATCGGTCAACCGCTGCAACAGGATCGAATCGGTTTGGAAGATCCGTTCGCATTCGGCGGTCCCCACCCTGGCGTTGTCCTCTTCACAATGTGCGACGGATCCGTCGGACCACAGAACTTATCGATCGACTTAGTCACGTTATCACAACTTGCGAATCGAGCGGACGGCGGTTCCAACCCATTGGGTAACTGACCCATTCTTAGTCGCCTGTGTCTCGGAAACGAAGCTAGGTTGGAATGAACCGCGATCGATTCATGCGAAGGAAGCAATTGATGTCACGAACAATAAGACCCCTTTGGTTCGCCCTGCCGATGTTGTTATCGATTGTCGCATGCGTTGGTTGTTCTCGTGGACCGACTCCTATTCGCCCGCCGAAGGTTGATGTTAAGCAAGCGTCCACTGCCGCAATGCAGGCTTACGACAGTAATGCTGACGGGAATCTGGACGAAGACGAGTTGGCCGAGTGCCCTGGATTGCTCGAAGGCATCTCCAAATATGACCAGAACGAAGACGGAGAGATTCAGCCTGCGGAGATTGAACAGCGACTTGGCAAACTGTACGGCGGCGGCGTTGGCATGCTAAGTCTCGGCTGCCGAGTCTTGTCACGCGGCAATCCGATCCCTGATTGCACCGTCCGCTTGGTCCCAGAAGATTTCCTTGGCGACGCGCTGAAGCCTGCCGAGGGGAAGACCCGCGCGAGTGGAACTGCGATGTTGCGGATCGCCCCCGCCGATCTGCCGAAGGGGTTAGAGAATGTTCGCGGTGTCCAGAGCGGCGTCTATCGCGTTGAGCTAACGCATCCCTCCTCGGCGATTACGAAAAAGATTGAAAAGGCTGGTACGTTTGGTTTCGATGTGTCGGTCGACGATCAAGTCACAGGTCTAACCATCGACATCGGTCGGTAGAACAAGCCTTCCACTCGAACACCAACCACTTCAGTTGCTTTCCAGTCGACAAGCGATGTCGTTCCGCAAGAGATTCAAGAAATGCCCCAACCAGCGTCACGCCGAATTTTCCGGAATCACCTTCGCGACTTAGCTCTCCGTCAACTCTTGCTCTTCGGCATATTGGCCTGCTTGATTGTGGCCACGTTGATGGCATTCGCTATCACTCCCTGCATGGCTTCCGACGCGGTCGACGATACTACGTCGACTAAAGAAAGCAGTCGAAAGCCAAACATCCTTTTCATCGCGATCGACGACTTGCGACCTGAATTGGGCTGCTATGGATCGAAGATTGCCGTCACGCCAAAATTAGATGCCATTGCGAACGATGGATTGCTATTCGATCGCGCCTATTGCCAACAGGCGATCTGCCGCCCATCGCGTGCCAGTCTGATGACCGGAATGCGTCCCGAATCTACGGGTCTCTTTCACAACTACGTTTCGCTGCGTGAACTGCAACCGGATATCCTTACGTTGCCACAACACTTGATCGCGCATGGATACGACACCGCATACGTCGGCAAGATCTTTCACCAAGGAGATACTGATGAAGCAAAATCGTGGAGTCGAATAGCCGCCAAGCGGATTCCTGGAATCAAGAAGCCACAAGGTCCCTATCGATTAGCCGAGAACGTCAAACTGCGAGCGGACAACTTCAAGAAGATGTTCGAAAAGTACGGGGAGGCAGCCAGACGCGGTCTTGGCAGTGGGCCGGCTTTTGAAAAAGCAGATGTTCCCGACCATGCGTATCCGGATGGCTACAACACGTTGCTTGCGATCGATACGCTGAAGAAAATGGCGCAGACCGGCAAACCCTTTTTTCTAGGCATGGGCTACAAACTGCCGCATTTGAATTGGTGTGCGCCGGCAAAGTACTGGCATCTCTATGCCCCCGAAACAATTCCAATGGCCAGTGAAACGACGGCTCCAAAGAACGGGGCCACGATGGGGCTGCACGCCTCTTTCGAACTTAGAACGCGTTCGAACATTCCCAAGTACGGCCCCATCAAACCGCCACTCGCCCGCACACTCAAACACGCTTATCTCGCATCCACCAGTTACGTCGACGCACAGATCGGGCTGCTTGCAAAAACGCTTGACGAATTGGACATCCGCGACAACACGATCATCATCGTCTGGGGAGATCATGGCTGGCACCTTGGCGACATGGGCGTCTGGGGAAAAGCGACGAACTATGAAATTGCTACGCGGGTTCCATTCATGATCTGGACGCCCAACATGAAAACACGTGGCGAGACCTCGGCGGCATTGGTCGAGCTGGTCGATATTTTCCCGACGCTCTGCGAACTCACCGGCGTACCCGTGCCCAAACATCTAGAGGGACACAGCTTCGTTCCGCTACTCGACCAACCGCACCGACCGTGGAAGCAAGCCGCGTTCAGTCAGTATCCGAATCCGGCCCTGCGGGAATGGGCAGCGAATCCGCTCTCGGATGAAATGCGTCAAACGTGGTTTGGTCCGCTGATCAAGGATGTCGAGCAGCGGATTATCGACCAGCAAGGCAGCACATGGGACCGCGAGTTATTCGAAAAACACTTGATGGGTTACACGATGCGAACAGATCGCTATCGGCTCGTCGCCTGGCGTGACCATCGAGATACGGCCGCTGACCCACTATTCGTCGAGCTGTTCGATCACGAATCCGATCCGAACGAGACTCAAAATGTAGCAAGTGAGAATCCCGAACTTGTGCGGCAGTTGCTTCGTCAAATGCGTGACGGATGGAAGGCCGCTTTGTAGCATTTTTCAGCACAACCACTTCTTTATGATCTCGCGCAGCGAACCGTTCGGGCGTCTTCCGATTCACTTGTTTGCGTCGAACCAACGACGCGGAATCAGTGCGGCTCGCAAGTGGATTTGATCGCGGTTCCATGCTGGCTTTGCGTACATGTACGTCAGGATCGCGTTACCACAGGGAGTGAAAAAGCAGTCCAGATTTGTGTACTCAGCCTGCGGGTCGGCAAGAATATTCCCAACGATCTGCCAAGTTCGGCCGTCGTCTTTTGAACGCGCACATGTGAGCGGCGTGCGCTCGCCGAAGTGATGATGCTGCTTATTGAACTTGCTGTTGTTGAAAAACAGAACGACGTCGTCGCTGCCCGGGAGCCTCCGCAAACAGGTTCCCGATTCGCCGCCTTCAAGGCCACTGAATACAGCCTTTCCCCACGTCTTACCTTCGTCAAGCGAACGCGCTAAATACGGACCGCCTAGCTGCGTTCGCAGTGACATCAGCAGACTTCCGTTGGCGAGTTGAGCGACCGATCCTTCCATCGCACCTCGCTTGGGCAAATCAATTGCATTCGATCGTTGCCACGTCGATCCACCATCATCACTACAGAGACACCACGCACTGTTCTTTTGACGAAATTGTGTGCCTGCACCACCGTGAAACGGAAGTAGAATTCGCCCTGATTTCAACTGCAAGAGGCTGCTCGTGCCGCCCTGCAGTAGTTGTCCCTCAGATCGCTGCCACAATGGATCAAGTTCAGAAAAACTACTTCCGCCGTTCGATGACTTCAGCAAACACATCGTGCTGCTCACGCTCTTCGGATGTGCGCGAAGACAAGCTAGTAGCAGATCACCGTCTGCAGTACGCAACAATGCGGGTGCCTGGACATTCATGTCTCCTTCGGCGACGTCCACCAACAAGCGTGGATCGTGCCACGTCTTTCCCCAGTCATCACTGACCTTCGACCAAATTCGACATACACCGTGGTCGTTGCCGCTTCGCTCACCACTCTGGTACTTGTGATAGACGACCATAATCCGATCGTCGGAAACTTGGGCGATCGATGCCGTGTCACTTCGCGGGGTGTCTTTTGTTGCCGCTTCGATAGCAACGAATTGAATACCGTCTCTATCAGTGCTGCTCAGTTCATCAGCACGAACGGCAATCGCAACGGAACAGAGCACAAGAAAAAGTAAGGTAACGGTTGAATGTCGCATCGCGGTTCTACTTCCAGTCAAAGACTTCTTCAATCGATCACGCTGCGGTGACAGGTTCGCATCGGATTGCAAGGCATCAACATGAGCTCATTTCACCAACGCATGCCACTCGTCTAAACAGAGCAACGGAGCTGGGTATCCGATCCAATCTAGCCGCCCCCCGCCCGTGCCATAAATGCTGCCACCATTGGATCATCTGAGGCTTTCAATTCGGCCGCCGAACCAACTTGCCGCATTGATCCGTTCACCACCAGTCCCAGCTTTGTGCCCAGCTGTATGGCCGCATTCAGATCATGGGTGACCAATACCGTAGTGGTCTTCATCTCCGTCAAAACCGCCGCCAGATCGTTGATCAGGAGTTCACTTGTGGGTGGATCTAACGCAGAAAAAGGCTCGTCCAACAGCAATAATTCTGGCTCAAGCACCAGAGCACGTGCGAGACTAACTCGTTGTTCCTCACCACCCGAAAGCTCGGTGGCACGCCGATGCTTCAGTGCTGCCACGCCCAGTCGCTCTAGCCACAGATCTACAGCACGCTTCAACTCCGCCTTCTTTACACCTCGCCAGCGCAACCCCATCGCGACGTTGTCGAAGACCGACATATCCAACAGTAGCGGCGTTTGCAAAACCATCGCTACGCGCCGTCGATACAACAAATCGGGAATGGATTCGACCGGTTGGCTGTCCAACTGAATCTCGCCCGCCGTGGGTTTCAGCAGCCTGGCGAGCACAAGTAGCAACGTGCTCTTTCCGGCTCCATTGGGTCCAACGACCGCAAGCACTTCGCCGTGCTCAATCGACAGTTGTTCGACAACCAGAACCGTTTTGTTCCCTCGCTCGACGCGAACGTTTTGCAACTCCAGATACTTCATGATCGCGTTGCTCGCTGTTGCAGCTTTGTCAGCGCGTAATTCACCAGAAACGTGATCAGCAGCAACAGCATCCCCAGCTTCATCGCTGCATCGAATTTTCCCTTGCTGGTTTCCAACACAATGGCCGTCGTGAGCACGCGTGTTTGAAACCGTATATTGCCACCGACCATGATCGACGCGCCGACCTCGGAAATCACCGCGCCGAATCCTGCCATCAATGCAGCCAGCAGCGGCAGGCGTGCTTCTCTCCAAAGCATCCAAACCATTTGCCAGCGGCTCGCACCAAGTCCGTACAGTTGCTGCCTCAAACGCGGATCCAGCGACTGCAATGCAGCGGCGGTCAACCCTGTCACGATTGGAACAGCAATGATCGTCTGCGCGATGACAATTGCCACGGGTGTATAGATCAAGTTGAATTCACCCAGTGGTCCGCTACGCCACAGTGCAAATGCGACGAACAACCCCACAACGACAGGCGGAAATCCCATTCCCGTATTTGCCAAGCTAAGCAACAGGTCTCGGCCGGGGAACTTCCACAAAGCCAACATCGTTCCTAGCGGCAACCCAATTGCCATACTGATGAAGGTGGAGGCGCCCGATATCTGCAGCGAAAGGAACGTGATCTGCCAGATTTCGCCAAACATGCTGAACTATAAACCCAGGTCGAGTTCCGACTTTCCTGCGTCGGAAAAAAACAGTGGCTGCCCATGAATGTCTGCCCCAAATGATCCAATCACTGTTTGGGGCTTCGGGGATGTCATGAACCTAGCAAATGCAGTGGCGCCTTCATAATTCGCGTTGGGCCATTTCGTTGGGTTGACCGTAATCACATGGTAAACGTTCAACAGTTCCGGGGCACCTTGGAACAAGATTCCAAAGCGAGCATCTTCGTCGAGAGCGACGTCGGTGTTCGCGGGACTAGACTTCTGCTCTCGTGGCGTTGCCTTACTGACTTCTCGATGAACCAGCCATGTACCACGATCCGTCAACGTGTATGCGTTCTTTTCAAACGCAATGATCAAACTGGCTCCCATCCCCTGACCCGTTTCGAGGTACCAATTCGGATGTTGCTTTTGTGGTGAAAACGCAGTCTGTTCCCAGATCGACAACTCTTTCTTGTGCGTTCCCGAGTCGTCGCCGCGAGAGACGAACAAGCAATCCTTTGCGGCGATGGTTGCAAACGCATCACGAACCGATGACTGGCCAGCAACATCGGCCGGATCTCCAGTTGGTCCCACGATCACGAAGTCGTTGTGCATCACCAGCAAGCGATCCTTACCAAAACCAGCATCCATCAACTGCTGCTCCGCAC
>CAYQMZ010000327.1:0-433 GCA_964418725.1 uncultured Pirellulaceae bacterium | reverse complement strand
GACCAGCAGAACGTCGGCGTTACCGGTCTCTGCCATCTTCAACGCGGCGCCGGTGCCAACGGCTATTGTCTGAACTCGCAGGCCGGACTGTTCTTGAAACTGTGGAATCAGCACATCCAGCAGACCGGAATCCTGTGTAGATGTAGTCGTCGCGAGAATCAACGGTCTCCGCGACGTCGTACCTTCCGGCTTCACCCCGCAACCGACCAAGCTTAAAAGCGTGCAGAGCCCCAGTGACCAACAGACTAGAAACTTCAAAGTACCCTGCATGAAACAACCGAAATTGGACGAGCATCCGCGGAATGGACGAGAACTATCGAGGTCCAATTTCTATTCTGCTTCAAACTTACATGCAAGCTTGCTTGACAAGTGGCTTAGTGTCTTGACTGCAGAATCGATTCTGCCCACTAGCAATTCGGGCTTAGTTGGGTGG
>CAYQMZ010000326.1:6737-8274 GCA_964418725.1 uncultured Pirellulaceae bacterium | reverse complement strand
GCAATATCAGCGCCAGCGTCAGTTGAACGCGTTTGTGGAGGGCCAGGTTTCCACGTTTCGCCAGCATGATGCTCCAACCAAGGACCGGCACGACAGCGAACATCGCCAAGAAGACTAGGTCGAGCATGAGCGAGCCGCGCGTGCCAAGGAACCCGTCAATTCCTGGAAACTGGCCTAGCAACACGTTGGGCATGGTCGAACACTTTCAGAGAAGAAACGCTTGGCGGTTGCCGAAGCAACGGTTAGTCATCGGGCTGAAAACACTATATCGATAGTCCGATTGATTGGCATCTGCATTACGATTGCATTTGGGGTAAACTCGCCCGACAGGATTGCTGGCAACGCATTCACAAGGAAAAGACCATGGCACGAGGAAAGCTCTACGACAACGCCGCTCAAGCGATCGGTGATACACCGATGATCCGAATCAATCGATTGATCCCCAGCGATCATGCGACGGTTTTTGCCAAGTGTGAGTTTTTTCAGCCGCTCAATAGTGTGAAGGATCGCATCGGCGTTGCCATGATCGAAGCTGCCGAACGTGACGGCAAGCTGAATGCCAACTCTCACGTGATCGAGCCAACTAGCGGCAATACAGGCATTGCGTTGGCTTTCGTTTGTGCAGCTAAGGGATACAACCTGACGCTCACCATGCCGGAATCGATGTCCATCGAACGGCGTGCATTGCTGCGAGCATTAGGGGCGAAACTCGTCCTCACACCTGCGGCGGAAGGAATGAAGGGCGCGATCAACAAAGCTGCGGAATTGGTTGAAGAGGATCCGAACGGCTGGATGCCTCAGCAATTCGAAAACCCCGCAAACCCTGCTGTGCACGAGGCGACGACCGGACCAGAGATCTGGGAAGACAGTGGGCATCAGATTGACGCGATCGTCGCTGGCGTTGGCACGGGTGGCACAATTACAGGTACCTCGCGTTTCTTGAAGAGCAAGAACCCAGACTTCAAGGCGTTCGCCGTTGAGCCGACTACGTCGCCAGTCATCGGTGGTGGCTCGCCTGGCAAACATCGGATTCAGGGAATCGGTGCCGGATTCGTGCCCAAGAACCTGGATACTTCGATCGTCGACGAAGTGATAACGGTTGAAGACGAGGAGGCATTCGCGTGGTCGCGCCGGCTTGCTTCAGAAGAAGGCATCATGGCCGGCATCAGTAGCGGAGCCAACATTTGCGCCGCAGCGAAGGTCGCCGCTCGACCTGAGATGAAGGGCAAGCGAATCGTCACAATCATGTGCAGCTTGGGTGAGCGATATTTGTCGACGCCACTGTTCGGCGGATTGAACGGCTGATCTTGGTGCGGAACCGATCGCGGTCAGCTAATCCAGTGCGTGCGTGTGCACGCACGCTATCTATCCGATTTTACGCAGCAATTGGTTACAAAAATCCTCGATCGTCGGTTTGAACAAGGCCGATCAGTACCTATAATTCAGTGGCTTGTGAAAAATGGCACAAGCGTAAGTCCTTAATTGTTCAAGACTTAGCGAACGAAGTGGTGGAGCAGACCATGGCAAAGAAGAAGAC
>CAYQMZ010000326.1:0-6727 GCA_964418725.1 uncultured Pirellulaceae bacterium | reverse complement strand
CTCCTCGCAAAAAAGTGCCGAAAGAATTGGCTGTTATCAATGCCGATAACTGCACCGGATGTGAGTCTTGTCTCGAGGTTTGTCCCGTTGACTGCATCACCTTGAACGAGCGTGGAAACGGCATTAAAGGCAACCAAGCCTGGTGCGAGATCGCCCTCGAACGATGTGTTGGATGTGAAGTCTGTGTCCATATCCCGCAGAAGAAGTCGAATCCGTACGAATTGACTGTATGTCCCTGGAATGCGATCGAGATGGTCCCGACGGAGCAAGTGGCTCAGGTCGTGTCACAGATCGGTGGTCCCCCAGACTACATCCGAGAGAACTGGGATCGACTGGTTGGGACTGCACAGCACCTAGCCGAGTTACGAGCGAACTCGTAACTCAGGCGTCTTCTTCGTGCGTTGAAGTGGGTTCGCTGACAGTCCGTCGTTCGGTCTGTCAGACTCGCCTGTTGGTTACGCTAAGTATCCACGGAATAGCTCGACCGTTGTTGGGCTAAACAGGTCATTCTTTCCGTATCCAGGAACACAGCCTGCGGCCACGGCCGCGTCTTGATGTTCCTGGTAATTGGTAACCAGCATGATTGGGAGCTCTGGCTTAGCTGCCTTCAGCTCCGCAATGACGCTCATTCCCTGGCTACCGTCTCGGTCTAGCAAGCGATTGACGACGACCAGCGAATAATCGTTCTCGTTCACCAAGCTAACCGCATCGTCTGCTTGGTGCGCTTGATCGACAGAGACGCCGTCGAAGTTGCGGGAGACCATCATCGTTAGTGAGTGATGGTCTGGTCCGCAGTTGCCGACGTCTAGAACTCTTTTGGCTGACATAGCTAATACGCTCTCGCAATCTATTCGTCTTTATCAGCGGCAATGGCGTACAGGTGCGTGCGGTTCGCAATGAATAGCACACTGTTTGCCACGATCGGGGTACTGTAGACCGAGTTCCCCATGTTCGTCACGGCACCTTCTTCTTCGTCGAAGTTGATCGGCTGAGGCTGGTCTTCACCGTCGACTTCTTTCATCGCGACCGTTGGGTCGGCGGACAGCAAGAAGACCGAAACGTCGCCATCTTCGTCGCCAATGTAGACTTTGCCGTCGACGATCAGTGGCGAGCCCCAAGCGGCCGCAAACATGTCATGCGTCCAGTGAACCTTGCCTGTCTTTGCGTCTAGGCAGTGGAAGATTCCGCTGAAGTCACTGATGAACAGCAGGTTGTCTTTGATTGCGACGGTGCCGCAACTTCGGTGCATTTCTTCTTCGAAGTCGAATTCGCCATCGCCATTTTGATCGTACTTGCTGTAGTGCCACACCACTGCAGAGTTGGGGTTTGAAACAGCGACTTCGCCTTTCTCTTCCTCAACAGCGATCAGTCGTCGATGTTCAATCGACTTCGAGCGATCGTTGATGTGCACTGCAAGTTCAGGGCTAACATCACCTCGCTTTGTGGGATCGATACACCAGAGGTGTCCTTCACCTTCGCCGTGTTCCGGGTCTTGCCCAACGGCAACGTAAACCAACCCTTCGTAGATGACGGGGGTGGCGATGATGTTGTTCCGGGTTCCACGGCCGCCCAGAATCCATTCGGAAATCTTGGGGTTTGCATCGAACTTCCACAGCAACTCAGGCTTGCCACTTTCTCCTTCGTTTGCACGGAAGCTGTACACCCAGCCATCCCCTCCGGCGAAGATCGCCTGAGGTACTCCGCCCAACATGCCGACGGTCGGTGACGACCATTGGCCGTGGAGGATGTTCTTACCTGGCGACGCGTCAGTCCAGTACAACTCGCCAGTGTTCTTGTTCATCGCTGCGAAGCTTGGAGCATCAGGCCGAGGCAGGTTGATGTGCGATTCGTCCAGTCCGTTCGAAGTATTCACAAAGAGGATGTCGCCAACCGCCGTGACGGAGCAGCTGCACATGTTGTGTTGTGAAACGTTCATTGGAGCGCCCATCATGTTGAACTTCCAAATCACGTCTGCTTCGTCTTTGTTTTCGTTGGTCTCTTCCTTGTAAGGACCGTCGTTTTCGCCGTCGTGAAAGCCTTCGGCATCAACGCAGACGACTTCGCCCCGACTGCTTACAAACCAAACTTTGTCGCCTTCGATGTAAGGAGCACAGCAGATGCCCTGCAGCGGCCAGTCGTGAACGCGACCTGTTTTCAACTTCTCACTGGAGTGTTGCCATAGGAATTTGCCGGTTTGCTCGTCAAAGCACAGCAGGCACCCAAGATCCACGTCTGACGGGTATCGCTTCAGGTAGCCATTGCCGTTGTTGGTGCCGACATAAACGCGACCGTTGGCGACCACAGGGTTGCCGTACGTTTGGCTGCCCACAGCGGAAACCCATTTGATATTTTTCGATGTTGATCGGTCCCAAACGCCATCGTCGTCAAACTCGCCAATGTTCCAGCTAGAAGGAATCCCGGTTGCAGTGGGAACGTTATTACGAGACGGATCACCGCCCCACATGGGCCAGTCACCAGTTGCCTTTGCCGCGTCATCGCCGGAGGTCTGGTAGGCGACTTGCCTAGTGCGTGTCTTGAGATACGGTGCGCTTGCGTCCAGCACAGTGTCGTCGTCGACCAGTTCGGCTAATGCGGTAAAGGATGTTTCCGGTGTTGGCAGCATCGAAAGACACACGGAACCAATGAGAAACGCCAGGGCCATTGTGCCAAGGCTGCGCCATGTTGGGATGCCACGATTAACGGATGCCATGTTATTCCTTCTCTTGAGATGATCTTCCTACCGACAACCGTGTGCGATCAAAGTTTGTCGCCACGTCTGTCAAAGCAACGGCCGTGGCCGATTTAGGAATGCTTTGAATTAGGTGATGAATGGGAAGTGCTTTTCCCATTCTTGGGTAATTGATTCGGTGTTCTCTAATTGGGAGTCACGTGGATATTGTCCAAAAACAGTTCGGCATCTTTGGCGTTTCCAAAGAGACCGGGGCTTCCACTGACGTTGGGCGATTCGTCCGTAGCTTCGACCGACCACTCGCTAGGTTCTTCAGCGTCGCGCGGCCAAACTTTCCCTTTTAGGACTGCCTTGCCGTCTTCGACTGAGGCTCGCAGCTTCATCGTGTACCACGTATTCGGCTTCCAAGGGAAATCGATCGTCCGAGCCATTCGCCGTTGTGTGACCCACGTGCGAACTTGTAGCTTTTGATCCGCACCCTGTAGGTCCAGCGTGTAGCCCTGAGCGATGAGTCCAATGTCCGGGAGTTTGCCGTCCACGACCGAGCCCATTACGTCGGCTTGAATGGTGTAGTTGCTGAAGTCAGAGTGGCCCATCCAGCTTCGGCTGCGAGTTCCCTTTGGAATGGTCGAGATCTTGACCATCGCTTTGTTGCCGTCGAGGTCTCGGACCACGTGGCGATAACGAGCACCAACCCAAGAGATCGGCGGCTGCCCCGATTTTTTCGCTGGATCGATTTGAGTCGACTCGAAATCAAAGTGCCAAGGCAGATCAGGTACGACGCGGATTCGGGCACTTCCTTCAAGGCCATCAGCCTTAGCACTAATGTAGGCAGCAACGTGGCCATCGGTAGCCGCTTTAAAGTTGCCATCGCCGTCGATGCTTCCTGGGCCATCGACGGAAAAATTGGCCGTGGTGGACTTTAGAAACTGACCGCGAGCGTTGAACAAGCGTGCTGTGAACTTCTGTGACTGCCCGGGTTTCAGTAGGGCTTCGGCCGGTACGATCTGAAGGTGAGCGGGCTTCTGGTCATCGGCCACGTCCGATTCGCTGGGCATTTCTGGGAGCGGACCTGAACTCTGGGTCTTCGACTCGTCGAGCAGACAGTACAGAGCACCTGTTGTTGGGATGTACACTCGCCCATGTGAGACGATGGGTGAACCATGAGATTCATGGCCGTTTGGCAATCGACCTTTCTTGACGATCTTGGCCCCCTTCTTCGCATCGGGCTCAAGGATGTACCAGCGACCGTTCGCGGTAATCGCGTAGACTTTGCCATCGGCATAAAGCGGGGTGGAACGCATCATCGTTCCCAATCGAACGGGACGACGCGTGACGCTTTTGCCTGACTTTGCATTTAGTACGTGTAGCTTCGCCCGGTCATCGAAGATCCACAGGTTGTCGCCGACCATCAGCGGTGCGGTCTTGCCAGCCATCATCTCCATGATTTTCCAATTGACCTGCGAAGGCTGGATTTCGCCTTTCGCATCGGCGACGGCCAAAGAGGCCAGAGCACCCATCTGAGTACCTTTGACGTTCTCTTCGCTGTGTCCTGCGAACACGGTATCACCAACAACCAATGGCGGCGCGTTAACGCCTCTTCGTGAGATCGGATAGTGCCAGAGTGACTCGCCTGTGCGAGGTTGGATTCCCCAGATGGAGCCGTCGCCCGATCCGAAGACCAGTGACTTTTGTCCGTTGATGACAGTCAATGTCGGTGCACTGTACGTCGTGTCGTATGGCAGTGGTCGCGTTCCTTTAAACCACACAACATCGCCAGACTTTTTGTCGAAGGCGACGAAGCGATGGGCAGGTTTGGCCATGTCACCCCAACCGATCACGATCGAGCTGATGATAACCAAGTCGTCGCAAATCACGGGGAAGTTGGTTCGTCCACCATACGTGCTGAGTAGTCCGAATCGCTCGTGCAGTGGAACCTTCCAGACGGCTTCCCCAGTCTGGCCATCAATGCATTGGAAGTGGCCGCAGACGCCCAAGGCATAAACTAGCCCGGTCTCGGGATCGCCAACGACGGAAGACCAGCCAACTCGAGTATCCGGTACGTCGGAAAGGTAAACGTTGAATTCGTTCTGCCAGATCGTCTTGCCCGTTACCGCATCTAGGCATACGACACGCTCGCCTTCTTTCTTCGTGCCCGGATAAGAACGCAGGATCGTGTACAGCTTGCCGTTCATCACGATCGGCGTGCTGCGGCTGCCCAGGTCATCTCGCATCCAGGCAACGTTACTGCCCGCGCCACCTCGTGGGTTCCAGTTGTCGATCAGGCCAGTTTCGGGAGAAGTTGCGTTGCCAGCTGGGCCGCGGCAGTAGGTCCAGTCGTAACCCTTTGATGACTGCGCAGTCACGGAAGTCGATAGAAGAGCGAGTGCCAACAGGCAGCTTAGGATAGTCCAATGCCGCTTGCTGGCCCGTGGCTGAGATCGTTGCGGGAGAGTTGGTCGCGAGGTCATGTTCGTGACGTTCTTTTGAAATTGTTTGCAGGGAAGTTGGTACCGATCCGGCCTTGGTTGACTACTCGTCAAACCATTCGTCTTGGGGGTCGAACTTAGGAAGAACCATGATTAGTACTTTCATTCGCCCAATGGCTCGGTGACGCACGCCCGGACGGATCATTACGCTCATGCCCGGCCTGACGTCTATCGTCTCTTCGTCGAGTTGCATCTGGGCGTCTGGTCCGCACTCAAGGAAGTAGTAAGTCTCAGTAAGTGTTTTGTGGTAATGCAGCCTGGCGTCTTCGCTGATTTCGGTGACGTGCAGGGTGCCGGGGAAATCCTCGACGTCGGCAAAAGCGCGTCGTGCGACCCCGCACGGACAGTTGACAGGTGGCACGTCCGCAAAATCGACAATTTCGACGTTAGGTAGCGAATGAGGCAGGCTCATACCAGTTAACGTGATCCAGAGAATCGATCCACAGGTTACAGTCGCAAGAGTCTAACAAAAAAGCGTTCTAGAGGCCATTTGGGCGAAGCAAACGCTGCGTTGCGGGAGGGTAGGTGGGAGTTGTATCCGCACAAGTGTCAAATTCGACAAACTTTGCCAGGTGCCGAAGCAGTCTAGCAGGCTCTTTGGATCTGACGACGCGTTTCCGCGTGCCGAAAGCTCACTTGGGCGAATCACTGGTTGTACGTGTTTATCGACCGTTGGTTCACAATGCGGCCGAAAATTTTCGCCAGGCCGTACAACGGTGTCAGCCAGAGCAACACGCACACTTTACTACTTCTTGGAAATTGTTTCCGTAGCCTCAAGCGCATAAAACGGTCGCGCCGATATCACGTTCTGTCATACGACAAAAAGACCCAGCCAACCAAAGTTGGCAAACATGCATCAGTTCCTGGAACGGATTGAATCGTGCCAAGGATGGCTCGACCAGCAACTGACTGCGAAAGACCCGTGACCTGCGTGATTCGACCCACCTTTACACGCCCACACCGTCGCCCACCCTCGAGCGAGTGAGATTCTGATCCACAGGATTTCATGTAACTCATCACTGAACCCTGAACGCTTGGATCCACCTGGATCCATTGTTGAACCCTGTTCAGAGGGCGTCGTTTGGACTGCCTGGGCTCCCCGCCCATGTGTGAAGGATTAATCCGCAGTTCCCATCCTTAAGGAGACGTCGGTCGATGAAATGGAATGTACTCTTCGGATCCCTCGTTCTTGCCGTGAGCGTTTGCACTCAAGGCTTTGGCGGTGGGCTGCTCGACCGCATGCTCGGTGCCAGCGGTTGTAGTAGCAATAGTTGTTGTGATTCGGGCTGCGCGACATGTGCAGAAGCTCCAACCTGTGGCGCACCTGCACCATGCGGATGCGAGCCTGCTTGCGGAGCACCTGCACCTTCTTGTGGAGCACCAGCTCCATGTGGATGCGACGCACCTGCTCCATGCGGATGTGATGCACCTGCACCGTGCTGCAGCACTCCTTCGTGCGGTGGTGGCGGACTGCTCGCTGGCTTGTTCGGCAAGTGTGGTGGTGGATGCGACAGCGGATGTGCTGAGCCAGCCTGCGGTGCACCTGCAC
>CAYQMZ010000325.1:2695-8276 GCA_964418725.1 uncultured Pirellulaceae bacterium | reverse complement strand
TTCGAATGGAGTACACACAAGTCGCAGCAGATACTCGATGATCACGAAGATTCCGTAACCGCACTTCGATGGCGATCAGATGATGAAGTCGTCTCGGCGGGACTTGATCGAGCCATCTACATCACGAAAGTCGACGCCCCGCAATCGAAGCGGCGGCTTGTCGGACATTCGCGTGGTTTGAATGCGATCTGTTTATTGGAAAACGGAACGCTTGTCAGTGCCGGCGCCGACCAGTCGCTTCGCATCTGGAACGTTGCGTCAGGACAGCTGATACGCAATCTCAATCAGCACACGAAGCCCATTCACGCGGCGGCAATACGACCCGATCAAGGCGGTTTACCAATGGTCGCAACTGCTGCGGCAGATCGAACCATTAGGTTTTGGCAACCAACCATCGGTCGCATGGTGCGCTACATCCGTCTGTCAGCCGTTCCACTTGATATCGCTTGGTCTGCCGATGGCTCCCTGATCGCGGCCGCTTGCGATGACGGCACGGTACGAATCGTGGATCCCGACACGGTTACGCAGCTAGAAACTCGGACCGTTTTGGATGGCTGGGTGTACGCTATTGCCTCCCATCCAACAGATGGAAGCTTTGCCGTCGGAGGTACGAATGGGTTAGTGCGTCGACTGCCATGGAAACAAAAATAGGTCCGCCTTGAGGTTTGCGAGTATGGAAATTCGCTGGCTACTACTTGTCGCTGTATTTCTGATTTGCGGCCACGCTCGGTCCCAGGAGACGAAATCTAACGTGAGCCCAATTAACGTACCGCTGCCCACCCTAGGTGGAGCACAGTTCTGGACCGACTATCGCAACCGAGATGGATTCCGTCTTCAGCAACATGCCGTGACGGGTCACTGGCGATTGCTTGACGAAAAGAACGTACGACAGGCTTGGGGTACCCGACCGCATTGCTTGTCTAAGCTCAACGAAGTTCGGCCACACACACCTGCAAACGGACAGTCGGCAGCCAAACACGTCATCGTCCTAGTGCATGGCCTGATGCGTTCCAGCATGTCGATGAAGTCAATGGAGAACGCACTGCGAAAAGAAGGATTCCAGGATACGATTCGCTATTCCTACAGCAGTTCGCGCAGGTCGATCGACGACCACGCGACTGCCCTGCAAGAGCTTCTCGAGGATTGGCCGACGTCGACACGTATCAGTTTCGTGGGCCATAGCATGGGCAACATTGTGGTCCGACGTCTGCTGGGCGAGTTAGAAGCGAAAGATCCGCAACAGATTTTAAACCGATGCAATGCAATGGTTATGCTCGGGCCTCCCAATCAAGGAGCAGCAATCTCCCGCCGCCTTGCTCCGACGGGACTTTACGGAATTGTGACCGGTAAGGGCGGTCTTCAGTTGGGCCCCCGCTGGCAGGAATTTGAACAAAAACTGGCTACACCCAACTTTCCGTTTGCCATTGTGGCCGGCGACGTCACGGGAAACCGGATACAGAACCCGCTGATCGAAGCCGGCAATGACTATCTAGTCACGATCGATGAAACGAAACTGGATGGAGCAACAGAGTTCGTGACCAAGCCAGTTATTCACGCCTTCTTGATGAAGGATGCAAGTATTCACAAATTCGCAGCGGAGTTCCTGCGAGAGCATCAAACGGATTAGGGTACTCATCGGGCAACTCAGTTGCGAATAAGTCGCCAGCCACGGCCAACCCTAAACTGTCATTCGTGACTTGGCATTGACGTGAGACCGCTTCTTGCGTTCCTCCATTTACTGGCCTGCTCCCGTAAGTCTTCTAACTCGAAGTGGTCAATCAGCCGCCCAAGAGCTGCCAGTAGTTTTGGCTCGGGCCTACGGGCAAGCTTCCGCTGTATATCAACGCACAACGTCAGCGTTTCCTCGGCAGACTCCCATGCTTCCAGCTGCATTTGACGCAAACCGCATTCGACCAGCTCGTTGATCAATTCAATGTCGCTCGCTACTTCTTGCTTAATGAGCTCGATTTGCTTCGCGGTCCAATAAAGACTGCCCTCACGATCTACGCCTTCCGCGAGATCCGTTGCGAGCAGCCCAGCAATTCGATGCAACTGAGGAAGTTTGCCGCCGATCTGCAGGACCTCCGTAAGCAACTTGCGCCCGTCCTGTTTGTCGCCACGCTCGAGATAGCTGATCCCCAATCGTGCCTTGGAAGTGAGCGTCTGCGGATGCTCGGCACCCAGTGTCTTCGTGGCAAGACGAAGTGTCTCCTTCTCCAACCGAATCGACGCTTCCAGCTTTCCCATCAGGTTAGTCACGATGACTAAGTTCTCCATGATCTGCAGCAGAATCGGATCATCAACGACAGTCTCTCTGCAGGCCTCATGGGCGGCTGAAAGCATTCGTTCCGCCTCGGCGAATCGCGACTGCTGCAGATGGGTCCACCCCAACATATTCATGGCAACAAGTGCTCGTTGACTGACCTTCTCATTGCCATCGATCCGCTCATGCCTCGCCACGAGATCATTTAAAACCGCTTCGGCTTCTTTGAAATCTCCTAGTTCGCAATACGCCTGCGATAAGGTGACTTGAATGCCAAGCGTCTCGGGATCGTTGTGCCCAATCTTTTCTCTACAGATCCTCCAGCCTTCTGCTAACAGCTCAATTGCCGCAGGAAGTCTATCCCTATGAGTACCGCCCTTGGAAGAGTTCGAACCTCGGTGAATGGCACGACGCAGAATACACTTGCCGAGCCGGGCTTTAGTCTTTGCCAACCGCGCATCGTCCGCCGCCAGTGTTTCCCGCTGTGCCAACAGGACGTCCCGGTACAGTTTCTCGGCATCATCGAAACGATCAAGAGTCTGCAGGACAGCGGCCAAGTCTGACTTGGTCGCCAACGCTTCCGGTGCGTCGACTGCTTGCATGCTCAGACACTCCTGAAGCGTCTTAACGGCTAGCTCGTTGCGTCCCTGACGGTGATACAGCCCTCCCAAATCATTGATTAAACTGGCGGTTCGTTTTTGGTTTGTCACCGGTCCGCGCCGACTAAGTTGAATTGCCCGATTGCACAACTCTTCTGCCTTGGCGAATTGCGACTCCTGAATGTGGACCTGCACCAGCTTTTGCATCACAACAAGAGTGTCGGAGGCATCCGCTGTCTGTTCCTGTAACAGGAAGTCTAAGTATTCGCTGTAGAGTCGCGATGCATCGTCATAGCGACCAATACTGTTGAAGGAGTTCGCCAACGCCGCCTTCAGATCTGCACGTACGTCCGGCCTGTTGTCGAATCGCTTATCCACTTCGACGGTGGCATTCTTGAGCAGGATCAGCAACTGCAGATTAGGGTCCGCTCCGACACCGCCAGCCGAATCCCCCGCATTGGCACCCGTCAAATTCAGAAAGTTGTCCATTAGGAAGTCTCTGACTTCCTTGTACTCTGCAGCATTGGCTTCGGCGACCTTTTCCGCCTTCCGTGCCCGGATTGCTTGTTGCGTTGTACCGATCATCCCCAAGACCAGCGAAACGGCAACGATGGCCGTTGTGGCGAAAACCGTTTTGTTGCGTCTGGCGAACTTGCTGAAGCGATACATGGGCGACGGCGGACACGCCGACACAACGTCACCGTTTAGAAAGCAGGTGATGTCAGTAGCAAGTTCACTGGAGGTTGCGTACCGGCGGTTTCGATCTTTCTCCATCGCCTTCATCACAATCCAGTCCAAATCGCCCCCAATTTTGCGACGGCGAGTCGACGAGTCTTCCGCAGAAGCACTCGCAGGCGTTTGCCTCGCGAGCTGGATGCTTGGGCGCGGCGGATCTTCCTCTCGAATGATTCGCAGCATTTCATCCCAAGCGACGGTTCGCAGCCGCTCACGATCAAACGGAGGGCTACCGGTTAGTAGCTCGTACAGCAACACGCCAAGTGAGTAGATATCGCTTCGCGTATCTACATCGACCTGATTCACCTGCGATTGTTCCGGACTCATGTACTCGAAGGTGCCGACGATCTGGCCGAGACGCGTAATCGCCGTCGCCTCATTGGCTGGCTGATCGATTGCCTTCGCTACCCCGAAATCAATCACCTTCGCGATCGCACGGCCATCGTAGTTGGTGACCAGCACGTTGGACGGCTTGATATCGCGATGTACGATCCCTTTTTGATGGGCGTGCTGGGTCGCATGACAGACGTTTACGAATAACTCGAGGCGTTCCCGTGTGTTCAACTGATGCAGTTCACAGTAGGTCGTGATCGCCTCTCCTTTGACAAGTTCCATCACGAAGTACGGTCGCCCCTTTTCCGTTGTCCCCGCATCGAACACTTTGGCAATGTTCGGATGGTTCATGAGCGAAAGCGATTGCCGCTCCGCATCGAACCGCGCGATCACATCACGCGAGTCGACACCAGGCTTGATCACCTTCAAGGCGACATCGCGTCGAACCGGCTCCAACTGTTCGGCCTGGTACACAACCCCCATGCCACCCTGCCCTAGTTCGTGCAGCAATCGATACCCGACGATGGAGTCGCTCGTCGGAACGTCGGTGGCCTTGGAAAAGAGTGAGTGGTCTAGCAACGGGTCATCGTTCGAGTCAGCTTTCAGCATCCGCTGTAATTGCCGCCGCATGCTTGAATCGGGACACAATTCGACAAGCATGGCGTCTTGCTGCGAATCGGGAGCCTCCGCGATAAGCTCGAATAAGCGTGCCAATTCATCCACATCGGAAGAACTGCGGTCTGGCTGGCTATCGTCAGGTGGGGTTGGACTTGTCACCGAAACATGCTGCAAGGGAATGTAGTTTGCGACGCGTATGTAGCTACGCGTCATAAGACGCGAAACCCCTTCACTCTTTTTCTTCCATTTTGGATCGCAACCACGCTCGGGCGAATCGCCAGCGTCTTTCGACTGTTGAAACACTCACTTCAAGCACTTTTGCACACTCGTCACACGTCAAACCAGAAAAAAACCGGAGCTGCACAATCTCCGCGTTTTCTGGCGACTCTTGCTCTAACAGCGTCAAAGCTTCATGCAGCCCCAGCAGATCGGACTCCCATTCGCAGTCGGGTAAAGTGATCCCAGTCAAAGGCTGGTGAGTTACGTCGCCCCCGCGTTTGGCTCGCTTTCGACTACGAGCTTCGTCGATCAAGATCCGCCGCATCGCCTCGGCGGCAACGCCGTAAAAGTGCCGACGATCTCGCCAGGAAGTCCGTTGGCGTGACAGTTTCAGATAGGCTTCATTGACTAGATCTGTCGTCTCAAGGCTTTTCTGCCGATCCTCTCCGCCCAAACGATTTCGCGCAATTGCCTTCAAGTGGTTGTAGACGAATCCATACAATTCATCTTGCCGCTCGGGGAGAGCCTGCAGCAGTTGCGTTAGATCATCTGACGCGACAGGCTCTTTACTATCTTCGTTCATCAAATTGACCGCCTCACTTACCACGCGTCGACCTTTGCGATGTTACCACAAGTCTTGTTCGAAAATCGAATTCAACCACCCTATAAATCCACTTGCTGTTGACTGAAGAGCCAAGCCAGTTAGGGGTAGCTCAAAGCGATTCGGTGACTTTTGGCTATCCTGTTCATGATTTCAAAAATTGAATGAAGGCTTAGACCGCAGAACATCGCGAAGATGTGTAAGCAAGCTACA
>CAYQMZ010000325.1:0-2685 GCA_964418725.1 uncultured Pirellulaceae bacterium | reverse complement strand
CAAGGCTACCACGGCATTCAACCGTCAAGCTTTGCCGAGAAAGACGAAGCCAACAACGGTGGCTTTGCAACTACCAACCTACGATCAAACTGCAGGACGAATTGCTTTGCTCCCACGGAATTCACCGAACGCGACTCCAGGCCCCTGGCATTGCGCGAACTGGCTACTCGCAATCAGCTTTACCTGCATGTATGCGATGGAATTGACGGCGGCAGAGCCACACCAGATTCGCCAACGCGGACGCACACTTGTGGAGGCCGAGAACTTTTCAAGGGCGAGCGATGGATTCCCCTATGCGGAATCATGCCGCGAATGCAGCGGCCAACAGAACTTGGGATTCTTCTGGAAAAACTCATGGTTCGAAATGGAATTGGACGTTTCAACCACCTGCCAAGTGGCCGTTTCGCTGCGTGCTTCATCGCTTCAAGGAACGAAGATCGCGATTCAACTGCGAGACGAAGCTGAGGCCGAACCCGATACGTCACCAGACGCGATGGGCATCGACATACCGCAAACGGGAGCCTGGACAAACTACAAGAACACCGCGGCCACTCAAATAGTTTTACCCGCCGGAAAGCAGACACTGCGTTTCACCAACCTGCAGGAAGGTGCGGCGAACCTTGACTACATCACCTTTTCCGTGGAAGCGTCGGCCGTCAAAACTCGACCGCCTGTTACTGCCGGTCCACCGATCAACCCACTGAAGGGATTCAACACCGGGTGGTGGAGAAACGAAGACTACGCCTCGGTGGGCTTCCAATATTTGCAGTGGGGCGACTTCGAACCAAAAGACAATGAATTCAATTGGGACTATGTCGAACAGATACTCAACCGCGAGGGCACGCGGGGCCGACACTGCATACTTCAATTCGTCGTCGACTGGGCCTACGACGATCCACTGGAGTCCAACTATCGCGGTCCTCAGTGGTTGCTAGAAAAAGTCGGAGAACACAAAGGCACGGCGGACCCTCAGGACCCAAACAGTCAATCGCTCCGTGCAACCCGCTACAACGATCCGCAGTTCATCGCGGAAGCCAGCGAGGCGATTGAGGCATTGTTGACTCGATACAAAGACGACCCGCGAACGTTTTTGATCCAGGTTGGCGTGCTGGGATTTTGGGGAGAATGGCACACGTTTCCTCGAGTGGACTGGAGCCCAACGAACGAGACCAAGTCAGCGATACTCAATGCCTACCTGAGCAATCTAGGAGCAGATCACCACACGCAAGTTCGCTACCCGGATGATCCCGCTGTCAAACCAACACGAGGCATCGGCTACAACAATGGCTCCGCTACGCTTACCGAGCACGGGGAAGAATTCGGAAATCTGATCAACGAACAAGAGCTCTGGAGAAATGGCCCGGTAGGTGGCGAATGGCCGCCCAACATATCGGACGCGGGGATTTGGAAACGATTCTTTCAAACAGACGAAGGATTAACGTTTCTCACGAAAGGCCACTACAGCACGATGCTTCCACCCGAAGGAAAGGACATTGTGAAGTTCATCCCCAACTGGCGACGTGACGCTCGGTTTATGACCATGCACCGCCGGATGGGATACAACTTACAAGTAACAGAAGTACGTCAACTGTCTCCCTCCGCCAGCCCAGGTCAGTTACATGTGGAAATCGATCTCCACAACGCAGGGATCGCGCCTTTCTACAAGAATTGGGACGTACAGCTTGGTATCCTCGGCAGAGACTCGACGGACGTTATTGATGTGGCAACCGACTTACGCTCGATAGGCCCGGGCGAAACAGTCACGATATCAGCCGTCGCCGAATTAAGCTCGCCCAATGACAACCACAGACTTGGGCTTCGCATCCTTCAGCCAGGCGCACTGGACGAGCACACGAACGACCAAAGATGGATTCTGAAGGCCCGGAATGTTTATGTCGTACTGTCGAATGAGGTTCGAGTCGTCGAAGGCACATGGGGACCGAAGAAACAGTTCCAAGGTGGATGGAACATTTTGAGTACCGTACCGCGAGAATCCAATCGCCCGACAAGTACGGCGATCTCGTTCCCGTTCCAAGGTTCGTTCCGACCTCCACAACAATCGAAGTGACGCGAGCGGCACGCGGCTTCAACGACAGTTTCCTCCGCAGCAAAGATCTGGCATGATAGCGGTCCACGAGCGTCATACGTCGGCAACTTTCGTCCGAGGTCGCTCTGCCGAATGCCCCAGTCCCTTACCAGGTTCCCACTTCAGGTCAGACTATGTCGGACTCGCCTAACTTCCTGCACAACATTACCGGATCGTTTGCTCAGCCTGCCGCTGAGAACCCAACCGTCGAAATGATCGAGGCGGCATATCGCCACCACAACTTGCATTATCGTTACGTCAATTTCGAAGTCGCTCCCGATCAGCTTGCAGATGCAGTCAAAGGCGCTCGAGCCATGGACTGGGCTGGCTTCAACTGCTCGTTGCCGCACAAGGTCGCTGTTATCCAACATCTCGATGGATTGGGCGAATCGGCTTCTATCATGGGCGCCGTCAATTGTGTGGTTCGACGAGATGGAAAGTACATTGGCGAAAACACGGATGGAAAAGGGTTCCTCGCTTCGCTAGAAGAAAAGATCGATCCAGCCGGCAAGTCTTTGGTCCTTCTAGGGGCCGGCGGTGCAGCACGCGCCATCGGTGTCGAAGTTGCCCTGGCCGGATTGAGCCACGTTACGGTGGTC
>CAYQMZ010000324.1:0-8278 GCA_964418725.1 uncultured Pirellulaceae bacterium | reverse complement strand
CACAACTTCAACAGGTTGCGACCAATCCGCCAGTTGGCACGACGGTCACCAACCAACGTCGCGTTGCAGATTTTGGCCTGCAGCTTACCGAGAGCGGTGGCAGAGTAACTGCCGTCTCTGTTGACCAGACTTCTGCAAGTTACGCTTACGGCGTACGACCTGGTGACGTCCTTTTCCAGGTCAATGCCGAGCAAATTACTTCGAAGTCGGACTTCCAAAACATCGCGAAGACCAAAAGTGCTGGCGACGTTGTGAACCTGATGCTGATTCGCAACGAAAACGTGGTACTCGTGCAAAACATGAAGCTGGGTGCAGCAGGTGAACACATCGTTGCTCCCGTTGGCTACGTTGCAACCGTTCACCCATTCGTGACACTGAAGAAAGACGCATTGCAGCGACTTCTTGGTGGCCCGATTGCTGATCAGTCGGACGTTCTCGACCGAGAGCCTGTTACTACCCTAAATTCGCCACAAACTGCTAACGACTCCACCGACACCGGATTCGTTATCAACACCGATGGTGACGCCAGCAACTCGGCAATCGACGACTTTGAAGCTGAAGTGATTAGCAGCCTTGCAGGCAACGACGCTCCAATCGCCGAACTCGTTCGAGACGCCGTTGAAACCGCAGAAGGTCTCGTTCAAACGACACAGGATGCTTCTACGTTCGACCTTAACGACAACCTGATTGATGTCGATTCAACCGTCGACGCGGCTGAGGAGATGATTCAGGTCGCAGATGTGACGAATCGAATTCGCAAACCAAACGCAGTTCCAAAGTTCGACAACTTCGCCGGCGTGAGTCTTCCCGACGTTGTCGGCGGGGCTTCCGAGTCGGTGAAAACAGCAGAAGAGGTTGCTCGCGACTTCATCAACGACGCCACTGCTGATCTCACTGAAACTGCTTCCTCCATCATCGAAAGCACAACGGAGAATACAAGCTCTACATTCGAAGCCATCAAGGATACGGTTTCCGATGTCGCTGCTGACGTTCAAGAAATCGCCGGGGGCGACGTCGAGTCCGCCGACAGACTTACCAACGACCGACTGGCTGACCTGACGACTGACGACTCAGCGGACCCACGTCCGATTCCAGATCGCTTCTCGGCACTGACACAGGACGAGTGGTCTTCGAGCCGTCGTCATCGTGGTGCGACCGACTACATGGCCGGTGCTAAGTCAGAACGATTCATTGATCGCGGCACAACCCTGAAGATTGCCAGCGAGCCAGTTTCGCAAGAGAGCGAAGCCAAAATCATTAATCGCATCCAAGTGCAGGCAGAAAACGCTGCATCTCAGGAAGTTGCGACGCAAGATCCACCTGCGGCTCCAACGCAAACGGAAACTGCTGGAACTGAGGATCCATTCGTCCGTCAGGGTACGGAGAGCGTGACGCCACCTCCAGCGACTCACGACGGCGACCACGCAGCACATCCAAACGGCGAAGTCGTCATGGAACAGCCTGCCATAATGGCTGGCCAGCCAATGTACGCTTCTTGCCCACAGTGCAGTACCTGCTGCAACGACTGGGGCTGCGGATCTTGCGGCCATGACGCCTTCAGCTTGAACAAGCTGATCTACGGCAACAACTGCGAACCAGCCATCACCTTCGGTGGATGGTTCCAGCTTGGCTATCACACGAAGAGCAACGATCTGTTCAACGATCGACCGAACGAAATCAACCTGCACCAAGGTTGGCTCTTTGCCGAGAAGGCCGCAACGTGCAACAGCCCACTCGGCTTCCGAGCGGACATCGTCTACGGAATCGATGGTGCCGACACCCAGTCCTTTGGCAATACCCAAGGTGAGTGGGACTTTGATAACGGCTTTGATTTCGGTTCATATGGCTGGGCCATTCCGCAACTGTACGCGGAACTGCTTGTTCGCGACTGGACGATCAAAATGGGTCACTTCTTTACCATCGCAGGGTACGAGACGGTGACTGCTCCAGACAACTTCTTCTACAGTCACGCGATGACGATGTATAACTCCGAGCCGTTTACCCACACTGGTATCCTGGCATCGAAGTCGCTGTCGGAGCAACTGGAGATCTACGCTGGTTGGACGCTCGGTTGGGACACTGGCTTCGACCAACTAAACGACGGAAGCACGTGGCTGGGCGGTTTCAGCTACTCGCCAAGCAACGACATTTCCTTCACCTACGTTTCGACCGCGGGCAACCTTGGCTCGCGAGGTGACGATGCTTACTCACACAGCATGGTTCTGGATCTAGCACTTACGAACAGCCTGACCTACGTCGTCCAAAGCGACGTACTGCGAGTGGACGGAACTGGCGAAGACAACTTCGGCATCAACCAGTACTTGCTGTACAACGTCAACGACAAAGTTGGCGTTGGTGCTCGAATCGAATGGTGGAAAGGTGACCTGCTGACCTTCTACGCACCTCACGGTGGTACGCTGCCATCTTCGGGAAGCCTGTCGTACTACGCAGCTACGTTCGGCGTCAATTATCGACCACGACCGAACATCATCACTCGACCAGAGATTCGCTATGACTGGTCTCCAGCAGCAGACTACGATGAGTTCTACTTCGGAATCGACGCGATCTTGACCTTCTAAGGCACACCAATCGCAATCGACTACTCTCCGCAGAAATGCGATGAGAATTTAGGCTCGCCCTGATCGGGGCGAGCCTTTTTTACTTGAACTAAGGCCTCGTGAAATCCGCCGTTAGCCAACGTTTATCAGCGGCGAACTATCAACGACGCAGCTTCAAGTTTCGCTGGTACGCCGTCAGATGTCCTGCCCCAGCTCCGATCCATTCCAGGTTTCCCGCACCTGAAACAATGTCGCCAAGCTCTCCCCCCACTTCCGCACCGTAGCGTGCGTAGAGCAACTTTCTCGTCTTGGCGATTTCCTCGGGCGTTCCATAGACCGAAACGTAACGGACGACATCGTCTGTGGCTCGCGTTTCGTGCCATAAAGACGCAACCGGCAGCGACTGGACTGCCGCGTAGGTACCTGGCAACTCGCGCTGCTGCACGTCCTTTGCGTAAGCGGATTCAACCATGCCGATCGCGGGCACGTCCGAGTAGATACTGACCGTGTTCGTATACGGGTTGTATTCATCGCGGCCGAACAACCTGCCGGGCAGGAACGTGTATCGAATTTGGTGCAACGTCCCAAGCGTGTATCGCCAACCGGGGCCGATGCGTTTGTTGGACACAAGTCGCCGCCATTCCCCCAGCGGATCGTACTGATTCACCCGCACCTTCACGTCGTCGATTTGTTGTGAACCGATGTAGTCAGCTACGGCATCAACGGTCTCATCTGTCACGTCGTGATTGTCGACGCGGTGGTCCCACAACATGATTTTGCGAGGGATACCGACAATCCAGCCAGCAGTATCCAGCACAGGACGTTTCATTCCGTATTCAACATCGACAGCCACTTCATTGGCGTCGCCGCCTTGAAAGAACGTGCCATCCTCTTGTGCCACGGCAAGACTTGCCAGCCCCAAAAACACCGAACAGATAAGTGCCCGCTGGTTCGTAATCATGCTCATCACTTCCGCCCTCCCTGATAGCGTTCGTCGAATGTAAGCCTGCAAGCTCGTTCGCTCGAAAGCTCCTTGTGGCAATACGGCGTGCGTTGAGCTTTGTTCTCGTTTCCGCAGAACCGGCATCGCTTCGATGACTCATACATCGACTGGTAGTAACGGTGAAGTCCAGAATGACGAGTACGCAATCTAAACAAGCTAAGTCGCGGCTAAGCGAAGCAACCGCATTGCGAAGCAGCCGCGTGGCGTTGCTACTACATGCTTTGCTGTTACGAGGCACTGCTGCTGCTGGCTCTGCTATCCAGTGACAATGCTGTCACCGATCGTGTTTCGGCTTTCTACCAAACGAAACTATTTGGCTGGCCGCACCACCAATATCAGGTGAGTGGGATTCGCAATCCGTCGTAGGCCAGTTCCATTCCGTCAGGCAACTTAGCGTTGACTGCCTCGTACTCAAGGCCGTGCGACATGTGCGTAAAGTAGACACGCTTGGGCGACAGTTTCTCTGCCGCCTCCATTGCCTGGGCGAGACTCATGTGTGTGATATGAGGAGTCTCGCGAAGGGCATCCAGAATCAAGACATCCAGGCCTTCTAACTTTGAGTAGCTCTCTTCGGGAATTTCACTGGTGTCCGTGCAGTACGCAACATTGCCGACCCGAAACCCCAAGACATCGAAACGTGGCCCGTGCAGCAGTCTCATCGGCGTCACCGTAGCTCCCAGCACTTCAAAGGGCTCGAGCCCAATCGACTCGAAGTGCAACTTTGGCGACGCACCTTTGTGCGTTTCCGGCCGATCCGAAAACGCATAATCAAACGTTGTGCGAATACGTTGCTCGACCACTGGCTCGCAATACAGCGGCAGCGACTTGTCTAGATAGAATTGCATTAGCCGCAGATCATCGAGCCCCAACAGATGATCGGAATGCTCGTGCGTGTACGCGACCGCGTGAACCAGACCGATATTCTCACGCAACAATTGAGCCCGCATGTCAGGCCCAGTGTCGATCAACAGATTGCCTTCCGGCAGGCCGAGAATCGCACTGCAGCGTGTCCGATTGTTCTTCGGATTCGTGCTGCGACAAACGTCACACCCACAGCCAATGGCAGGAACGCCAACTGATGTTCCGGTCCCCAGCAGAATAAGTTCGCCGGTGATGTCGGTTGTAATAGGCTGAGTGGCCAACGTCTTCGAAAGCTGCTAAGTTCCCACGTGTTGTGACTCTCTTTTCGAGAGCATATTCCCCGCCGACTTTTCACGCAACCGATCGATCCCCGCGTGGCCAGCATCGTTTAGGAACAAGGATGAAAATCGCAGCCTTCCCCAAGTGCTACCTCGACGCTATCTCGCACGAACGTTCGATGACCGTTTTCGAATGGATCACGATGGCGGCCGATCTTCCCGTCGACGGCCTTGAGATGTACGAAGGCTTTTTCACGAGCCTGGACGATGACTATTTAGATTCGGTTTCCGCGGCGATATCGGCAGTCGGATTCGAAATGCCGATGCTCTGCTGTTCGCCCGACTTCACAGCCCCCAACGAATCGGACCGCAAGGCTGCCATCGATCACCAGCTCAAAATGATTCAGGCCACCAAGCGACTCGGCGGTCGATTCTGTCGCGTGCTCACAGGGCAGCGTTATCCCGAAGTATCGGTTGATCAGGGAGTCGCGTACGCGAAGGAATGCATCGAAGCATGCTTGCCCGTCGCGAAGGATCTGGATGTCGTCTTGTCCCTTGAAAATCACTACAAGGATGGTCACTGGAAGTATCCAGAGTTTGCTCAGAAACAGGACGTATTCCTGAAAGTCTTGGCGGCGATCGATGAACGAGAATACTTCGGAGTTCAATACGATCCCTCGAACGCAATCGTTGCCGGCGATGACCCAATCGAGCTACTGAAATTGGTCGTGGATCGAGTCGTGACAATGCACGCCAGCGATCGCTATCTTGCCGACGGGACAACGCTTGAAGAACTTCGCCAAGCCGACGGCACGTTAGGCTACTCGCCGAATCTGCTTCACGGCGTGACGGGCAAGGGCCTGAACGACTACGACCAGATCTTTACGATTCTCTCGGAAGCAGGCTACCAGGGATGGGTCAGCATCGAAGACGGCATGAATGGCATGCAAGAAATGCATGACTCGGCTGTTTTCCTGGGACAGATGCGAGACAAGTATTTCAGCTAGGACCCGTTCGATGAATTGTGGAAACCCAACCGACTGATCTCCTCCACTTTTGAAGAGGCAACCTGCCTTAGTTAAGTACGGCGAAGCGGACGGCGAAGTGGCTGTCCAGCAAGTACCCGAACCCGAAATGCGAGCGGACCGAGTACTACTGAAGGTCGACGCAGCGGGAGTTTGCGGCAGCGACCTGCACATGTGGCGACATCACCACAGTTGGCCAATCAAGATGCCTCTCGTTCTGGGGCACGAGTTCTGTGCGGTCATCCAAGACGTAGGGGACGAAGTCCAAGGCTTCGAAAAGGGTCAACGCGTAGCATGTGAAACCGCAGCTGAGGTTTGCGGCACATGCGTGTATTGCTTGGGTGGCAAATACAACATGTGCCCCACCCGACTTGGCTACGGCGCGACAATTGACGGGGCCTTCACTACATCGGTGTTGGCGCGGCCACAGATTCTGCACCACGTTCCCGACAACGTTCCGTCCAGCCATGCTGCACTGACCGAACCAATCTGTGTGGCGTACAACGCCGTTGTTGAAAAGACGCTGATTACGCCAGGCGACATTGTGGTCATTCAAGGGCCAGGCCCAATCGGCATCATGTCGCTTCAACTGATACGGCTACGCGGAGCCAGCCAGATTGTCATGCTGGGAACCGATGCTGACGAGAAGCGACTGGCCGTCGCCAAAGAATTGGGCGCGACCCACACGGTCAATGTGCAGCAAGAAAATCCGGCTGAATTGATCGGCAAGTTGGGTGACGGTTTTGGTGCCGATGTCGTGGTCGACTGCACCGGCGTCAGCATCGCGTTGAAACAGGCGCTCGACATCGTACGACCCTCGGGAAAAATCACAAAAATTGGTTGGGGACCACAAGCCCTCAACTTCAATCTCGACCCCCTTGTGCAAAAGGCGGTTACGCTTCAAGGCTCGTTCAGCCACACCTACGCTAACTGGGAGAGAGCACTGCGCTTACTCTCCAGCGGCCAGATCAATCTCGATCCCGTCATTGGTGGCGTCTACCAACTCGATGACTGGCTATCTGGCTTTACCAAAATGGAAGCCGGCGACTGCGTGAAGTCCGTACTTCAAATCGGCTAATAGACCAACCAATCCCATCTGACGAGAATCAATCATGGCAACGATACAAGTATCTATGGATGTTACGACCATCGACGAAGCGATGGAGATGGCGCACGCCGCGATGCGCGCCGGTGTCGACTGGCTGGAAGCAGGAACCCCTCTGATCCTTGCTGAAGGGCTTCACTGCGTTCGAGCTCTCCGCAAAGAGTTCCCAGAGACTCCGATCATTGCCGACCTCAAGACCATGGACGGTGCCGGGCTTGAAGGCGAAATGATGTTCAAAGCCGGCGCAACATTCACCGTCGTGATGGGGCAAGCTCACGATGCCAGCATCATCGAGCAAGTTAAGATGGCGAAGAACTTCGACGCCAAAGTGATGTGCGACGTGATGCTGTGCGACGACAAAGTCGGTCGAGCGAAAAAGGCGGAGGAATTAGGCGTCGACTATATCATCGTGCATACGGGCTTCGACGAACGAAATATGATCCCTGGCCTCTCTCCGCTGGATGACTTGCAAGCAATTCTTGATGCGGTTTCGATTCCAGTCCAGGCAGTTGGCGGACTGACCGTCGAACAAGCCCTGCAAACGTTGGAGATGGGAGCTGATAGCGTGGTTTTCGGGGCTCCGTTGGTGATTTCTGGCACTGAATTCAAAGCAGACAATGACTTTGAGGGAACGCTGCGAGAGATCGTTGCGAAGGTCAAAGGCTAGTTCCTAAGCCGCCAGTCGCAGTCCCAGCGTTCACCAGGCCTAGTCATAAGCGGTTCGAAGGCCTCCGAATCGCATTGACCGTCAATGTCTGCGGCAATAAATTACTCTGCTGGAACAACTTGCGCCCTGCTGGCGATGTGCGCCCGGGTTGCGTACTTCCTCCAAAGCCCATCGATTTCGCGATATTTCGCGACAAATCTGTCACTAATAGAGAAACAAGTCGAATCTCGACTCAACAAAGGCAGGCGGGAACGCCTGGAACTTGTTATGGATCTGCTGGAACGTATTTGGGAATTCCTTCAGGGTTTCTTTGGTGGCATTCTGAGCGGCTTTGAACGTTCGATGACCGGTTTGTTCGGTTCCTCGAACGCGCGGTACATCAAGAAGCTGCAAGCCAAAGTGGATGCGATTGGTGAGCTGGAGCCCAAATACGAGAAAATGTCCGACGACGAACTGCGTGAGCAGACTTCGTTGTTTCGTGAGCGGCTTCGCAAAGGCGAAACCCTGGAAGATATTCTTGTCGAGGCATTTGCTGTATGCCGCGAAGGTGGCAAACGCTTCCTCAGCATGCGGCACTACGACGTGCAGTTGATCGGCGGAATGGTTCTGCACAGCGGCTCGATTGCCGAAATGGTAACGGGCGAAGGAAAAACTCTCGTCGCTACGCTGCCAGCCTATCTGAATGCGATCGAGGGTAAGGGCGTTCACGTCATCACTGTGAACGACTATTTGGCTCGCCGCGACATGGAGTGGATGGCTCCGCTCTACATGGGACTGGGCC
>CAYQMZ010000323.1:0-8301 GCA_964418725.1 uncultured Pirellulaceae bacterium | reverse complement strand
GTCCAACTTCGGTTGGCGTTGGAGGAAATGCGAATTCCCAAGTAGCCATTTTCGAATCTGAATCGCAAGTCGGCGGACAAGGGAACCGTGTGGGTAGAGCCCAAACTGATTGCGGAAATTGAGTTTGGCGGTTGGACGGACGATGGTCTGATTCGCTTTGGCAGTTTCAAGGGGCTTCGAGACGACCTAACACTTCAAGACATTGATGCGTCACTTCCGTTCTTAGATCAGGTAGACGACGCGTCGTCGGATCGGGGCGAGGCGTTGGACGATACGCCTTCGCGACTCGCTGACGAGTTGCCTCCGGCTGCCGATATTCGGCCGGCGCCGGAATTGGATCTGCCAGAGGAACTGGCCAGCGTCAAAATCAGCAGCCCAGATCGCATTGTCTATCCGGACATGGGCATCTCGAAATTGGGTGTTGCGACTTACTATGCTCAAATCGGTCGTTGGATGCTGCCACACATCGTGGGCCGCCCGGTTTCGCTGCTGCGTTGTCCCGGCGGAGTGGGACAGACTTGCTTCTTTCAAAAACGAGCGCCGCAAGGGCTCAGTGAATCCGTCGAACGAATCGAGTTGCCGACGACGGAAGGCCAACGCATGTTTCTGGTGGTCCATGACTTGGTGGGCCTACTAGCACTGGTGCAGTTTGGCGTCTTGGAATTCCACGTGTCGAACGCCCGAACGGACAAGTTCGAACGCCCCGACAGAATCGTGATCGACCTTGATCCAGACGAGCAGCTTCCGTTCAGCAAGACAGCAGAGGCAGCACTGGAAATCCGTGAATGGCTGGCGGAGGCTGGTCTCGTTAGCTTTCTCAAGACGACTGGAGGCAAGGGGCTGCACATCGTGATTCCAATTCGTCGCCGACATGAATGGCAAGAGACGAAGCGATTCAGCCAGAAGTTGGGGACACTCTTTGAGCAACGAGCCCCTAAGAAGTTCACGACCAACACGTCCAAGCAAGCACGGCGTGGCCGAATTCTGCTCGATACCGCTCGCAATACACGTGGAGCAACGTCGGTGGCTGTTTATTCAACTCGAGCGAAACGCAACGCGTCGGTGTCCGTGCCAATCAGCTGGACTGAACTAGATGCTATCGACAGCAGCGGTGCTATGAGTTTGCAAGCAGTGATCGATCGCCTGGTTGCGTCGAACGAGGATCCTTGGGCGGCACTGCAGGAAGTCGAGCAGAGTTTAACCAAGCAGGTATGGAAACGTTTGAGCTAGCAGCATGCGAGCTACGGGAGCTGTTCGCATTGGATTTGGGCGAGAAGTAAAACGCATCCTGTCGAGAAAACTTGTGCGACACCTGGTGATTTGCCAAATCACTCTTTCGCAAAAAATGAACTTCTAGTATTTGTCCCGAACCCAAATTTGGCGACCGGCGTATTGGAAGCACTATCCTGATGCCCAATTCTGGGCTGAACGACTCCTTTCACGTCGCTTGTTTTACCCTGTCGGGCACAAGCATCAGCAAGTTGCATGGAGGCACGAATGCTGAGCGTAAATAGCGTACGCGTTGTTACCTGTGTTTTGATCAGTGCGCTCGCGGTATGCACGAATCAAGATGCTTACGGTCAAATCGGCCGTGGCGGAATGGGCGGCGGTCGATCTGGTCTCGGCGGAATGGGCGGTGGCCAAGGTGGTCCTCCGGGCCCACAGCAAAAGCGACGTTACCAGCCGCCGAAGTTCGCTCCGACCGGGCCACGCATCAACGTAGCTGGCGTGAAGCTGAAGGGGCACTTCTCGGTTAGCGAAACTCGCGTTCGGTCCAAGCTGCAGACACGCCAGGGACGCCAATTCGATCCCGCAACAGTTCAAGCGGACGTACGCCAGTTGTTGTCCAGTGGGCTCTGCTATGACGTACGAACGTATCGCGAAGACACGCCCCAGGGCGTTGTGATCACGTTCGAGTTGTTCGAACAACCTTTGGTCCAATACATCGAGTTCACCGGTAACAAGGTGCGAAAGAGCACATTGCTTAAGAACTCCGAGCTGACCGTCGGCCAACCGCTTAGTCGTTATCGCGTCGAAGAAGCGAAACGCAAGCTCGAAGAATTCTACAAGGGACGAGGGAACTCGTTCGTCAAAGTCAACATTCAAGAAGGATCCAGCGAAGGCGACAAGGGAGTTGTCTTCCAAATCGACGAAGGCCCCCGACAACGTATTCGGTGGACGAAATTCGAAGGCAACACGATTGCCAGCGACTCGCGTTTGAAGACGCAGATCGATTCAAAGCCTGGCATTCTGTGGCTGTTCAAAGGCCAAGTTGATAACGATGTCATCGACGAAGACATCGTAAAGCTGACGTCGTACTATCGCAGCCTTGGGTTCTTCAAAGCTCAGATCACCAAAGACCTTCAATTCGATGAAAAGCAACAGTGGCTAACGCTGACGTTCAACTTCGATGAAGGCCCTCGGTATGTCATTCGAAGTATCTCGATGGCTGGAAACCGTGTCTTCAACGAAGCGGACTTGCTGGCGGCGACGAAGATTGCACCTGGCGACTACTTTGACCTGAAAAAGATGAATGACGATGTGCGGGCATTGAAAGATGCGTATGGAGCCAATGGCTTTATCAAAGTCGCCGTCAACGCCACCCCACAGTTTGATATCGAACCCGGTCAGTTGGACCTCGTTTACGAGATCAAAGAAGGCAAGCAGTATCGAGTAGGCGACATCATCGTGAAGATGGACGGTGAGCATCCGCATACGAAACACACCGTACCGTTGAATCGCATTGGGCTGCGGGAAGGTGACATCATTGACATCCGGAAACTGCGGGCCAGTGAAACGCGACTCAAACGCTCGCAATTATTTGAGAACGGACCAATGGGTGGCCCCCAGATTTCCGTGCAGCCTCGCAACGACGTTCGAAGGGCAAGCGGCGATTCTGGTCGGTACCGGTAGCTAGGCAAGTCGAGGTCCGCAGACCTAGGAAGTTCGGCCGACTAGTGCCGGCCAACTCGAGAATAACTCACTTTCAAAACGTGAATACAACCGTGACTCAAATTGCAAAACGAAACGCTGTGCAAGACAACGGACTCTGGCTAGGTTCGTTGGTGGTTGTACTCGTCGCTGCCCTCACCGGCTGCGCAGGTCCTTGGGCGCGAACAGCAAATCTGCCACTGCCGGCAAGCAAAGCCGTTCCAACGTCGCTCAACGCAACGACGCCGCAAGAGCCTGTCCTTCCCCATGAGGAGCAAGAACGTCTGCAGTTAGACGTAGGCAGCCCTGCAGTAGATGGAGAAAACTCAAATGCTTTGGGTGACGATTCACTGGCCCCGCCGGAAATCACGATTCGCGGTCAGTCACCAAGTCCGTACGAAGGCACAGTTGGCAGTGGTGTAGGTAGTCCTACTACACCAATCGGTTACTCGCCTGGAAACGGGACGGGAAGCGCATCGCAGCCCTCGACTGCCCAGTTTGTTGGCGATCCGTCCTATCAGTCACCGGTGTACTCGCCAGGTTCCTTCGGTGATCCCGCTGTCCAGGGCGGTGCTTACGGACCAAACAACTCAGGCTACGACGGAACCGGAATCGCGCCGCAACAATTGCCGGCGGAGTATGCGGACTTGGTTGTCAACTTGCGTGAAACGCAGACCGGACGATTTATGTTCGGTGTTGGTGTCAACTCGGACCTCGGGCTCTCGGCTCAAGCGATTATCGATGAACGAAACTTCGACTGGCGACGTTGGCCTCGAAGTCTCGACGAGATCATCAATGGCACCGCTTGGCGTGGTGGCGGTCAGACTTTGCGAATTGAGGCGGTACCAGGAACGGAAGTTCAGCGTTACTTGGTCAACTTCGTTCAGCCTTACCTCTTTGATACACCGATTTCGTTCAATCTAAGTGGCTATTTGTACGATCGCCGCTACTTCGACTGGGACGAACAGCGTCTCGGTGGTCGAATGGGGCTGGGGTATCGGATCACGCCAGACTTGTCGCTGGGCGTGTCGATACGTGCCGAACAAGTCGACTTCTCTCGGCTGCGAGTGCGGGGAATTCCACAACTGGAAGAAGTGTTAGGCGAAAGCGAACTGTATTCCGGAAAGGTTTCGCTGACGCACGATACACGCGACGTTCCGTTTGCCGCGACGCAAGGACACTTCCTAGAGCTTAGTTTCGAACAGGTGTTCGGTTCGTTCGACTACTCACGAGGCAACGTCGACTACCGCCGCTACTTCCTATTGAGACAGCGAGCTGACGGCTCCGGGCGTCACACGTTGAGCTTCGGGTTCCGCGGTGGAATTACTGGCTCACAAACGCCAGTCTACGAGAACTTCTTTGCTGGAGGTTACTCGACGCTACGCGGATTCCGCTTCCGGCATGCAAGTCCCAAAATTCAAGACGTGATCGTGGGTGGTCAGTTGAGCCTGTTAGGTTCTGCGGAATACATCTTCCCGATTACCGCAGACGACATGCTGAAAGGTGCGGTGTTCTGCGACTACGGAACGATCGAAGAAGAGATCAACATTGATGCCGACGATTTTCGTGTCGCCATCGGTGCTGGATTGCGAATCAACGTACCGGCAATGGGGCCAGCTCCGATCGCGGTGGACTTTGCGATTCCAGTTGCCAGAGAAGATACGGACCGCATTCAGAACTTCAGTTTCTTCATGGGTATGATGCGTTAAGCGAGCTTTCTACATTCCGGGACGGTTGTGCAATGAGACGTCACACGATTGGTCCCGAAACAGCTCGCCTCACGCACCGTGCGTTTACCGTTGAAGATGCTCCGGAGTTGATTGCGCTCAACGGCAACCCAGATGTGATGCGGTTGACCGGCGAACCACTGCTTTCGTCACTTGAGGCAGCGAAAGAAGCGATTGCGAACTACCCTGACTTTGAGGCAGTGGGGTACGGACGTTGGGCGTGCGTTTTGAAAGAGTCGCAAGCGATAATCGGCTTCTGTGGTTTGAAATACTTGCCTGACCTAAAGCTAGTCGACGTTGGATACCGTTTCCTTCCCGAGCACTGGGGCCAGGGATTCGCCACGGAGGCCGCTGGCGCAAGCCTTAGGTTTGGCTTCGATACGCTAGGCCTAAGTGAGATTCATGGATTCGTATTGCCCGAAAACGCGGCTTCGATTCGCGTTCTGGAAAAGATCGGAATGCAGGCGAACGGCGAGATGTTATACGACGGCGTGCGGGCGATGCGGTTCATAAAACGAAAGTCGCAATAGCGACATCGTGTGCCGCAAAAGGACTTAGGAGTTTGCAAGGTCGCGCATTGACGTTGTGATCAATCGCTTCGTCATACGGATGTGCTCGGCGCTCTCGTCACCGTCCGCCGTAAGTGCCAGTCGAATCGCCGGTGGCGTGATGTGCACGATCATCAAGAAGTAGCGTTTCAATTCCGTCCATTGAGAGGCCGGGAAGAGATGCTTCATCGTTTCGAACAGCAGATTTGCGTTTCGTTGACTTGAGCTGATGTCCACATCACGCATGCTCTTGTCCGTTGAAACGCTCAACCAGATATCTCGCAGGACAGGGTCCTGTTGGTTGACTCGGAAGAACTGATCGAACAGTCCGTGCATCGCTTGTATGCCACTCTCGACGTCCCTTGGTTTTTCGGACAACGAGTCACGCATCAGTTGATGAAAGTCTTCGAAGTACTGCATCGCCAGCGCACGGAGGATCGCAGACTTGTTGGGAAAGTACTGGTACATCGATCCCGCCGTCACACCCGCACGCGCGGCGATCTCTTGGATCTTCAAACCAGCACTGCCCTTTTCTCCGATCAGGACGCGGGCGCTCTCCAGGATGGCATCAACACGTTCTCGACTTCGCTGTTGTCGCGGTACGCGCACCTCTTGTGGTCGTTTTGAATCGGCGGCCATGCGGAAAACCTAAAACGCGTAGGTGTCTGGTGTTGTGATCATTCTATTTAGTTCTGAGTTTCGGGCCGCCACAACGAAAAACGTGAACAAAGTTCAGGTTTGTCTCTTGGCTCGGCCGTTTTCGCGGTAATAATTGAGGTAAACCTGAAACTAATTCAGATTACGCGCCAAGGCGTGAATCACGGGGTAAAGTCTTCAAAACACACGTTTGGAGTGCATATGAACGATCGAATCGCAATCGTGGACGGTGTCCGCACCCCGTTCTGCAAAGCAGGCACGGATCTGAAGGGTTTCTCGGCTCAAAAACTTGGCTCTCTAGTCATTCGGGAACTGCTCGACAGAACCGAGTTACCTGGCAGCGAAGTTGATGAAGTGATCATGGGCTGCGTTGCAAATCCCGTCGATGCTGCCAACGTCGGTCGCGTCTGCGGCTTGATGGCAGGACTGCCCGAAGAGACGCGTGGCTACACGGTTTCTCGAAACTGTGCATCTGGGTTTGAATCGATCACCAGCGGTTACGAGAAAATCGTTTCCGGCGCGAGCGATGTCGTGTTGGCTGGCGGCACTGAGTCGATGACCAACATTCCACTGATCTACAACGAACACATGACTAACCTGTTCGCAGGTTTGATGCGATCGAAAACGCTGTGGCAACGCATCAAGACAATCCTGAGCTTCCGACCTCACTTTTTGAATCCCATCATTGGCGTCGTGCAAGGTCTCACGGATCCCGTCTGTGGATTGAACATGGGGCAGACTGCCGAGAACATTGCGAAGCAGTACGGCATCAGTCGTGAAGAGCAAGACGAGTTTGCACTCAAGAGTCACCTTCGTGCTTTGGCGGGTCGCGACAAGTTGGCCGAAGAAATTATGGCCGTGCCGATGCAACCGAAGTACGACAAGGTTTGCGAGATCGACAACGGTCCACGTGATGGTCAGTCCATTGAGGCGCTTGCGAAGCTGAGGCCTTACTTCGATCGCCGGTCTGGATCAATCACCGTTGGCAATGCTTGTCCGATTACGGATGGGGCCAGCGCCGTGCTGATGATGAAAGAATCCAAGGCAGACAAGTTGGGCTTGGAACCGCTCGGCTACATCAAGAGCTATTCGTACGAAGGTCTCAGTCCAGCAGTGATGGGACTGGGACCAGTTCACGCCATTGCGACCGCCCTCGATCGAGCTGGCCAAGGTATGGACGACATGTCGTTCGTCGAAATCAACGAGGCATTCGCGGCTCAAGTTCTGGGCTGCGTCAAGCTGCTGGGCTGTGACGACTACGCCAAGAAAGAACTTGGACGCGATAAGGCAGTTGGCAAACTGGACATCGATCGTTTGAACGTTAACGGCGGTGCCATTGCCTTAGGACACCCCGTCGGTGTGACAGGCAATCGCTTGGTCCTGACGGCCTTGAAGGAACTACGGCGACGTAACGACAGCCACGCACTCGTTTCGCTTTGCATTGGCGGCGGACAGGGCGGTGCCATTGTTTTGGAGAGTGCAGCATAGCCTGCTGGTAACTTCAGTTTTCACTCGCAGTTAGCGGACCCGGCGGCGCCAAAGAGCTCGCACGCAACCAACTGCTCACAACACATTGCCACTCCACCAGGAGAATAGAATGTCCGACCAAGCCACCATTGAAGCACCAGAAACTGGCGATTCCAATTCGAAAGCACGAGCGTACTTCAACCTGACCACCGATGGCGAGTTGGGTATTCTGGAGTTCGATACACCGGATTCGAGTGCCAATATCCTGTCCAGTCCAGCGTTGATGGAATTCGATGCAATCTTGGACGATCTGGCCACGCGCAGTGATATCAAGGTGCTGTTGATTACGAGCGCGAAAAAGTCGATTTTCATCGCTGGGGCAGATATCGCAGAGATCAAGGACATTCGCGACCCGAAGGAGGCTGCAGAAAAAGCTGGTCTGGGTAAGCAGATCTTTGATAAGCTTGAGCGGCTTTCGCAAAAAACGATCGCAGTCATCAATGGAGCATGCGTCGGCGGTGGTTACGAGATGGCATTGGCTTGCGACTATCGAGTGGCTGGGTTTGGTAAAGCTGTGAAAATTGGCTTACCAGAAATCAAGCTTGGCATTCTGCCCGGGTTTGGCGGTTGCGTTCGATTGCCGAAGCTGATCGGTATCGCCAACGCGCTGGGGATCATTTTGGCGGGTAAGGTTGTCGATTCTGCTAAGGCTCTGAAACTGGGCATGATCGATCGGCAGTTCTATGATTCGATTCTTCTGGACGAAGCCAAAAAGTTCGCTCGCGGAATTCTGGCTGGTACGGAAAAGGTTCGTCGTCGCAAACCCAAGCTGATGGAAAAACTTCTGGAAGGCAATCCGCTCGGCCGCTGGTTGTTGTTTCGTCAGGCTCGCAAAGGCGTGATGAAGCAGACCAGCGGGCAGTACCCTGCTCCACTTGTGGCTTTAGAAACCATCAAAAACATGGTCGGAG
>CAYQMZ010000322.1:0-8311 GCA_964418725.1 uncultured Pirellulaceae bacterium | reverse complement strand
CACTATCAACGCGACAGTCAGTTGGCGGGTACCTTCTTCCGCTTGGCAGTGGGGCTTTTCCGTGTTGATGGTTACTTATTGTAGGCTTGCCGAGAAGCTTCACTCTCCAGGGGCAGGGTGAAGTACGATTCATCAAAACGAAACGGCCCCACTACCTTCGCTTGGCGAATTTCGCTCGCTGTTCAGGAGTGAGCAGTTTCAGGACGTCGGAACGGAACTGCTTGTTTTGCCGAAGTGTTTCGCGGAAAGCGTCCCGCTGCGTGTCGGTAAGGCCTGCCTCTTCCTGTAGCGTCTTCCACAACTGGTCTCCAGTGAGTGACGTCTTCTTAAGCTGGGAATAGACTTCATCACGGCGCTTGATCAGCTGCTGGGTAATACCGGCCTTGCTGCGTAGTGCATCGATTCTCGCGCGAAGATCCGCGCTCATCTGGTTGAATTTCGTACGTTGTTTCTCCGTCAATTCGACGTTCTTTAGCTTTCGAAGCAACAGCTTCGCAACATAAAGGTGATTGACTTCACGCTTGGAATCGGGTGCGTTCGAAGTCGTTGTTGGGCTGAGTGCGAACATTTCGATGTCGTCCAAGCAAGCCTCCCTACGAGCGGAGAATCGAATCATGTCTTTCGTTGGATGATCCATGCCCGGCGACGAGAACTTCGTGACGACCTTTCCATTGAGTTTGACAGAAAGAGTTTCGCCCCGAATCTCAACGGCCGCATCATGCCACTTTTTCAGTTCGATGGGTTGTTTGAATTTTCGTTGCCACTTCTCTAACGCGGCGATCTGCTCTTTCGTTTTCTTCTTGCCCTTGGTGGCGTCCCGAAATGTCTTCTTCATCCGACCATTCTTGAAGTCAAGGATCTCGATGCCCGTCGGGCGAAAGAAGACTTTGCAGATGTGCCCTGCGTGAACCTCTTTGCACTTCATGTCGGCAAAATCGATTCCCAGATCATCGCGCTCATCATCGAGTCGAAAACGCAAGCGGACCAGGCAGTCTTTGTAGATGGCGGGGTGCACCACCGAAACGGCGTGGTCGGCTGCCTTGTGACGGACGATATACATCGCACCATCGCGAAGGTCGACCTGCTTATTCCCACCCGCTCGTTTTGCACTGTTCGTGCCCCAGTTTCCGCCAAGCTCGTCTTTGACCTCTTGGGTTTCGTTTCGTTGGAAGTTGTCCCTGAACAGCAGATTTTCGACAGCTTCCGCATACGAGACCGTTGCTAACAGGCTCAGCATGATGGCACAGATTCGTGATAGTGGGTTTGGCATGATCTGTTTCGCAATCGAGAGTGCAACGTGGAGGCTTCGGAGCATCTTACCAAGCAGAAAGTTCCCGTGGAAATGTTGGCTACGACGAAAGGAACACAATAGCAATGCGTAGATCTTTGGTCGGCGAATTCCGAGACGCGTGATGGTCGTGGGCTGTATCATTAGGTGAGAGCGAGAGACTGGGGACTCGCAGGACTAGTTCGACAGTTCTAGTAGTTGCAAAGAGTGAAGTGTGATTGAACCTGGTAAGAAGCGGCTGTCGGATCACCCAATGTGGATCGCGGTGTCTGTCGGCGACGTCGCGGCGGCGCGGACGCTGCTCAATGAGGATGCGACGTTGGCTCTGCGTGATTTTCGACCTGTCGAGGAACAAGATCCTCACACGTTTGGTTATCCAATCGTGAAGGCGGCCGACTCCGACAATCTCGAGATGATTGATCTACTGTTGGAATTTGGGGCCGACATCGATGCTCGAAGCCCTTCTAATGAGCAGCGTGAACTGGGCAATCCCATCATGCACGCCTTCGAACGACGAAACTACGACCTTATCCACTCCCTGTTAGATCGTGGCGCAAGCGTTGCAGCGTACGGATGGTGCTATCCGTCACTAGTTGATTTGGTTTATGAGGAAGCACTCTCCCACGGAGCACCTAAAGCCATCGCGAGGCGAGCATTCACGGAATATTTGGGCCCCCTCCAGGCTGAGCCTGTCGCCGATGACTCGCACGAATCTACCAGGCTCTTCGATCGTCTGTTGGACTTGGGCGGTCAGCCCAGCGTAAAAGCGATTGTTCAGTTCAGGTACTATGAGCTTGCTGAACAGCTCCTTCGGAAGTGTCCGGACGAACGCTCCACGAAACACGACTACCCGGCTGGTACCGTCTTCCAGTCGTGCTGTTGGGCAGCAAGCTGGCATGGTATTCCTCGGGTCATCGAATTGGCGATGCACTGGTGTCCGGAACGGTTCGATCGTGAGATGTCGATCGCGGTGCTACGATCCGCAATCAAAAGCCACAACCGCGTAGGACTGGCCAGCGAGTATTTTGAACTGGTGGAGACCCAGTTGAGATTTCTCGAGGACAAGCAGCTGATGGAATCTGTGATCGAAAGCGATGATTTCCTGCCGCACTTCCTGTTGGCGGAAAACTATCTTTGGCCAGGCTGGTACGGAGACGACCGCGACCCATCGACGGCAAAGGCCATGATCGAACTCAGCGAGTTGTTTATTCGTTATGGCTTTACGAATGTTGACCGCGAAGACCGAGATACGCAGCGAACTGCTCTGCAGGAGGCTCGATCGAGGGCCGACCATCCGGGGCTCGCTGAGTTCGCCGAGTACCTGGTCAGTCTGGGAGCCAACTAACGCTTCAGCTCGAAGTCCGCGTCTTGTGTGCCTTCCGGTGGAACGTCGAACGTCAACGGTTTGGTCTGGTAACGCTGCGGAATTTTGTCTTTGGGAAGTGGCGTTCGCTCGTCGTCCATGGCATCCGGTGGTACTGTCGTCATCATCACGCGATGGGCACCAACACGGCAGCCTTCTCGACCGTCTGCAATTGCCAGGGAGTACACACCATCATCGTCCGTTACACCGGTTGCGTTCTTGGAGGCGTCGCCTTCAACCGATTCAAAGACGACATAGGCATCGGGCAACGGTTTTCCGTTCAGTGAAATCGTACCGGAAACGGGAACGACCTTGTCGCCACCGCAGCCGAGGGCGGCGACGAGTAGGAACCCCATCCAAAATAGGCTCGAACCGTATCGATTCATTGCGAGCCCCCGATCGCGACCTCTTCACCGGCGATACTCGCGCGAGCATTGAAGACGTCGAGATCTACGTCCAACGCCAAGAAGGTACCCGATCCATCGCAGTTGATGGTGTTCATCCCGCCGACGTGGTAGCTGTACCACCCAGCCATACATGGCCGTGCACCACCAGTACCCGGCTGGGCTTTGCATTCGTTGTAGTCGTTCATGAAAATGCGACTTTGGTTCGTGGCTTGCGAGAGAATGTAATTGCCAAACGTGTGAGCCCAGAAACTTCGGCGTGCTTCCACAAGGTTGGTTTGCTCGCCCAGTAGCATCGTCTTGCTCATGCCATCCACGATCTTTCGCAGCGGTTCCTCGCCAAGGATCATGGGGAATTTGTCCTCGGTTCCCTTCACGGGAACGAAGTGCATGGGGCCTCGCCAACCACGCGGTACCTGCCCAAGGTCTTCTGCCAGATACCATGTCGTCGCGCCATTGGATCGCCCTGCGTTACCGCGGTAGGAACTCATCATCCAGACGCGGTTCTTGTCACTGCCCCACCCAGCCTCTGGACCGCTCTGTGGTTGCAATAGTCGTGGTTCGACATCCGAAGGGCACACATACTCCTCGACTCGAGTTTGCCGAAACAATGTTGCTTCATCACTGCCGACGGAAAGCGTTGGGTTGTACATCTGCTTGAGTTGGGCGTTTTCCATGAACGGCAAGATCTCGACAGTCCAGCCGGAGTACGTCTTGAGATTGCCACAGCATGGGGCATCGATGTAACTGCCGGCCGGCATCGTCGACCGAGCGGATTCGTAGTTTAGGATCGCCAAGCCCGTTTGTCGTAGGTTGTTGAGGCATTGGGTCCGCCGCGCAGCCTCTCTGGCAGCCTGCACCGCCGGAAGCAGCAATGTCACCAGCATTGCAATAATGGCAATGACGACCAGCAGCTCGACGAGCGTAAATCCATCTCGTTTGTTTGAACTCATATTATTCCTCTAGCCCCAATCGACTGCGCACTTATAGCCCCGGCATACGTTAGCCCATATTGGGGCAGAGACGCAAACGCAGCTTTGATTGAACGCGGGTAGTCTTTGCCCGATTTTCTGCGGAAAGACTCAAAATGAGCCGATTCAGTGACTCGTCAATTGAACGTACGCGGACGGATCACGGATACGCCAGTACTACTTGGCGATGCGATGGTAACGATCAATTGCAGGCGAATCGATGCGTTGTTTCGTTCCGTCAGCCCAAACCAGATCAATTGAGGCCACTTTTTCGGCAGCTCCGATTCCGAAATGAATTGAATGGGGGCCTTGTACGCCGGTTCCATTCCCGATCGTCGCGTGATGACAGAGCGCGTTCCCGTTTGGCAGTTGCAAGGTAACTCGCAGGCCGACGGACTCGGCCAGTTTATTGGCTCCCGAGATATTCAGGCCGATCCAGTGGTTGCCATCGAGGCTTGCATTTTTCATGACTCGGAGCATGGACTCATCGGAGCCGTGTTGGACCTCTTCATAGATCAGATCCATTCGGCCGTCCTGGTCGAGGTCGGCGCTCACGGCGCATCGCGAATCATTCTGCGGATCGGCGTCGACCATCAAATAGCCGACGTCCACAAAACGCTTTCCATCGACACGCATCAATAGAGCGTTGTTCTCAAAGCCATGCCATGAAAAGAGCTTCCCAAAGAGAGGTGCAAATCTAGCAAAGTACTGGCGGATGGCTTTGACCGGGCGATTCTCCGGTCGGAAATAGATGTCGTGGCACCAGAACCGCGAGTCATAATCCTGGGCCGTATCCCCACTGAGTCTTCCATTAACGACAAAGGCGTCGGGGAACCCGTTGCGGTCAAAATCGAAACTTGTTGCGCCTAGCGGCCAACCGGTATGGATCGTTTCCGGTTGCGTTGCTGACGACACGTTTTGCCCAAGCAATTGGCTCCCGCTGGCCATGCGGGCTCGAAGCTGATCGTATTTTGCAAAGTCTTTTCGCCTCAGCTTCAACTGTTGAAGACGCAGGGCTGCGGCGGATGAAACTCCCAGTGATAGGAGATCAATTCGTCCGTTGCCATCAAAGTCGCTCAGGGTGTGTCCTTGTCCCAAGCCGATCGTTGAATCGCCTAGTAGTCTTGTACCGTTCGCGAAATTTCCCTGTCCATCGTTGATATAGAGCTCGCTGCCCGCGAAATCGCTGGTTGTCAGCAGATCAAGATCCCCGTCGTGATCCAGATCCACAAAGGTGGCGGACGTTGTGCGTCGCTTTGCGAGTTTGCCAATTCCTGCGGACGAGGTTGCATCCACGAATTTCCCGGCTCCGTCGTTCTGCAATAGCACGTTGCCGTAGCCATCCGTTGCGTCGAAATACGGCGTTGGAATGTCGCCCAGCAAATGAGTTTCTCGCGACTGACCGATGAAGATGTCCAGATCGCCGTCATGGTCAATGTCGCCGGCCGTCATCGAGGTCGGGCTTCGGAGAGTTACGTCCTGAAAGGCAAAAAGGGAAGGTGCTCGCGTGAAGGCCCCTTTGTCGTCTCCGGGATAGAGCATCACGGCACCGCGACCGGCGGCCAGAATGTCGATCTGTTTGTCTCCATTCACGTCGCACGCAATGGCAGTTGTGATTCCCGGTTTGGGTTGCTTGAACAACGCCTGCTTTGCGAAACGCCAACGACCTCTGTTCCACCAGACCTCATTAAGGCTTGGCAAAGCGATTTCAGGCAAGTCGTCGCCATTCAGATCAACCACAAGGATTGGCCGAATGGAGTGCATTGTCAGCTTCGAGCGTTTTCCCGGCAACGAATACGGTATTCGCATCGCCGACGTTAGCGCGGGCATGCCGTCGCGACTCAAAATTTCGATATCGCGAAGTTCAACCCTTGCGGGCTTGAGATCGGAAGCCTTGCCTGTTGGTTGTCCCGTCCACGTGACTTTGGCTTTTCCCTGGACGATCATTCGTAAGTTTGAGCGTTTGACATTGAGACGAACACTCACGATGGATTGTGCAGACTGTCCGGTGTCGTTGCGGAATTCAAGTTGCCGGAACTCGGAGCCTTCGATGACGAAACCTGCCTTGCGCAGGCGGTCGCTCTGCGTTCGGAATTCGTTCGCGGATAGCTGTGATTGTTCAGCAAATACGGTGCGAACGATCCCATTTTCGAGATCTGACGCACTGGGCTTCTTGCCCAACACCCACGATTCGACGGCCAAGTTCGAAAGTACTTCGAATGGATTGGCCGCAGTACGCAACTCGTCCCAGAATCTTACGATCACTGACTCGAATTGCTGGGCTTCTAGTTCTTTGGCCCAAACCGTTTCGTCGTAGTAAGCGCGAAGTTTGGCGATGTCCCCGGCCGACTTAGCGGTTGGGACAGGTGTCGCCCGGTTTGTTGGTGCTTGCTTACCTGGAAGTAGGTCGTTGACCGACGGCGAATTGTCTTGCGTGTGTCCGATGCCGACGAAGCAGAGTAGCAGCAGCACAGCTGCCTGGGCGTAGCAACACATTGTCTGGTTTCGTGGTTGGGGTGTTGGCATTTACGGGCGCGGTATGGCGAGCGTGCTACTGGTGAAGGTATTCGTCGTTGACGTTGCACCGTCTGGCCATTCGACTGTCACGTGCGTCAACGGATTCTTGGCCGCGCTTCTTAGAAAGACAGCTCGAGCTGATTGCGACAAGTAGCCGCCACCACTTGATATCTGCGAGAGGCTCCGCGTGCCGTCCTGGTAGGTCGCCCAGACTTTTGCACCTACAGCGTGAGGGTTGCCTGGCGTTCCTTGGACTTGCACTACGAGTGTGCCCGCGGAATCGTAGTCCAGTCGCGACACCATGCCTTCGTTGGTGGCGATTATCAGTTCTGGGTTCGCATCCGCATCGATGTTGGCCGTGACTAGCGAAGTCGCGTCACCAGGAATGACGATCCCACTATCGGTAGCCGGAATAGCGGTGAATGTTCCATCACCGTTGCCGGACAGCAGAAGGCTCACGCCGCCGTCAGCTCGACCTGTTTCGACCTGCGGACCGAAGAAGTTCTGTGCGACCACCAGATCCAAGTTGTTGTCGTTCGTGAAGTAGCCCAGAGACATGCCGAAAACCGGGGCAACTTGGGCGAGAGGGGGTAACGCGAAGAACTGAAATCCACCGTCGCCATCGTTCAGCCATACACAAGACTCGAGGGAGTTTGCCGAAAATTGTCTGGCTTCGTCTAGGCAGTTCGGCGTGTAGATCTCTTGCAGCGAGGCCAATGCGAAGTCGTGATACTTGTCATACTTGTTGGCAAGAAAAGGCATCGCATGTGTCGAGCAACTTTTGCCTCGTACAGGAAACAGCGTCTTGTCTTCGTATTCTGCTTCAACAATCCGCTTTCGGCCGTTCTGCTCGAAATCGCCGTAATAAATTTGAGTTGGCTTTTCGTCGGTGGCGTGATATTTGAGATTGCGGCCAAAGTTTCCCGCGACGATGTCGAGATCGCCATCGTTGTCGAGGTCTCCGGTCACGATGCTGTTGTACCAACCTGATTTCGCCTGCAAGCCCGCGGTTGCCGTTGCATCGATCAGTTTCCCTTGCTGATTTTTGTACAGCCTGATCGGTCCCCATTCGTGCGCGACCAGCAAGTCGGTCCAGCCATCGCCGTCAACGTCCGCCCACGTGGCGCTGGTGACCATATCGGTGTTCGTCAGGTTTGATGCGACCTGTGCAGTCACGTCGGTGAATTTTCCTGCGTCGTTTTCGAGTAGCCGGCTGCCGGGCGAAAGGGGATAGCTGCCGGGCATGACCCTGCCGCCGACGAACAAGTCAAGATCTCCGTCATGGTCGAAGTCAGAAGCACAGACAACACTTCCGCTGAACGACTCTTGCGGCAGAGCGCTTTGGCTTGATCGCGAAAACTGGCCCGTGCCGTCATTCAAATACAGGCGATCAGCAAGCAGGTGTCCTTCCTTGGCTTCTACTCCACCGCTGACGACAAATAGATCCAAGTCGTTGTCGCTGTCGGCGTCGAAGAACAAGGCTCCCATGTCCTCGCACTCGGCGTCGGCTTCCCATGGACTTGCAAACTGCAATGAGTACTGGCCATCTTCATTGATTAGTAGTTGGCCTGCTTGATGAGAGGCACCGCCGATATAGATGTCTGTATCACCGTCACCATCAACGTCGCCGCACGCCATTCCTGGGCCAAGCTGCGAGAGCTTGTTCGGAAGCAGCGGCTGATCTGCAAAGTCGTTGTGGGGAACTTCGCGATGTTGCAATGTGGGCAACTGTGACTTAGTGAATAGAGGTTTCGCGTCCCTAGTGTTT
>CAYQMZ010000321.1:0-8311 GCA_964418725.1 uncultured Pirellulaceae bacterium | reverse complement strand
ATTTTAGCGCTCGTCTTGGTGACGCTGGGCTGCGTTGTCTTTGCCGATTGGTGGGTCGCCAAACCTGCGGCGACAACGTCCAGCTACGTGGGCCGCAACACATGTGCGGAATGTCACAAAACTCAGGTCCAACAGTTCACGGGCTCGGATCACGACCTCGCGATGGATCATGCGACGCCCAAGTCGGTGTTGGCGGATTTCGACAACGCTACGCTGGAACACCATGGAATTATCTCCACCATGTTTCAGCGCGACGGCAAGTACTTCATCAACACGGAGGGCCCCGACGGCCAGATGTCCGACTTCGAGGTGAAGTACGTTTTTGGCTTCGAACCGTTGCAGCAGTACATGGTCGAATTCGACCGAAGCCCCGACCAGCCGGCCCACGAGGTGGCTAAGCTACAGGTCCTGCGCGTTTCTTGGGATACCGAACGAAAGCGTTGGTTCTATCTAAATCCGCCCGATGTCGATGAAAAGCTGAAGCCTGACGACCCGCTTCACTGGACTAGCGTCGGGCAAAACTGGAATCACATGTGTGCGAGTTGCCACTCGACGGACCTGCAAAAGAACTTTAACGACACAACCAACACTTACCACACAACGTACGCCGAAATTGATGTCAGCTGCGAGACGTGCCACGGACCGGGCAGTACTCACGTCGAATTAGCCGAAGCGAAATCGCTGTTCTGGGATCGAAATCTGGGGTACGGACTTCGGAACCTGAAGAGTGCCGACTCCAAGGTGGAGATCGAATCATGTGCTCCGTGTCACTCTCGTCGCCGAACGGTACATCCGGATGATCCGCCCGGCCAAGACTATTACGACTGTTTCTCCAACGAACTGCTGACTCCGACTACGTACTATTGCGACGGGCAGATTTTGGATGAAGTCTACGTCTATGGTTCGTTTCTGCAGAGCAAGATGTTTCACAAAGGAGTTCGATGCACCGATTGCCATGACCCGCACACGACAAAGCTGAAACTGTCCGGCAATCAAATGTGCGTTTCTTGTCATGACGCCCATCCGGCTGGCAAGTATGACACGCCGAACCATCATCACCATCCCATGGGAAGCGAAGGAGCATCATGTGCTAACTGCCACATGCCTGAGTCGCCTTACATGGAAGTGGACTTTCGTCGCGACCACAGTATTCGTGTGCCTCGTCCGGATTTGTCTGTGGACTTGAATACGCCGAACGCGTGTACGGGATGCCATCTTGAATTGAAGAATGTGGATGAGAGCAAGCGTGACGACCTGCCGCACTACGCTGCGTGGATGAATCTTGCTCGACAAGGTGACGCGGAAGTCCAAGCCGAAATCACACGTGTTGATCGTTGGGCCGCGGACCTGATGCAGGAGTGGTACCCTGGTAAGTACGGAACGCAAGATCACTTCGCCTACGTACTAGGCAAGGCCTGGACGGGTGAGTTGAGCGAACCGAATCTGCTTCGAGATTTGGCGCGGCTTCGTAAGTATCCGTCGATCATTCGCGCGAGTGCACTCATGCAGCTTGGGCAAGTGAATTACGAGATGGCGTTGGAGCTTGCGGTGCGATTGCTGGAAGACAAGGATCCGCAAGTCCGGACCGCGCCTGTCATGTTGATGGAGCAGGCACCATTGAAAGATCGATTGACCGACGTGGTGCCGCTGCTGACGGATCCGGTACGCTCAGTTCGTAGTGAGGCCGCGCGAGTTCTTGCGGATGCTGGCCCGAATGCGATGAACGCTCAAAATCGAGAACTGCAAAAGACAGCACTCAATGAGTACCGCCGAGGTCTCGCGCAAAATGCTGACTTAGCAATGTCGCATATGGGTTTGGCTCTGTTGGCCGAACGCCAACGAGACTTCAACGCGGCCGTGCAGGCGTACCGCAAAGCAATTTCCGTCCAGCCGGATGTAACCGGTCCGCGGTCTAATCTGGCCGCATTGTACGAATCGTTGGCGGGTAACGTTGCCCCTGACAGTCAACAGGCGAAGAACGCTGCCGCCGAGGTGGCTCGTTTGCGAGCCGAGGAACTCAAGCTGCTCAAACGCGATGCGGAGCTCGCCCCGGATTCGGCGCCTATCCAGTATCGGTACGGTCTGGCTCTGTACCTGGCGAAACGATTCGACGAGGCACAGGCGGCGCTGCAGCGGGCCGCTGACCTCGAACCAAACGAGGAGCAATTCCAGTTAGCATTGCGCCTGCTTCAAGAACGAATTCAGCAACCTTCATCGGAAAACTCCGGCGCCCCATAGAAACTCGTAGCCGTGGGCGAGTCGTCTCCGCCGCGGATAACGGCCATTCCTGGTCGATAAACGCCATTCGAGGTGAATGCGAATGCTGCTAAACTGCTAGGTGGACTATACTGTTCGCAGAGTTAACGTCGAAATTCATCTCGCTAACCAATCCACTGGAACCAGAGCGTCATTCGCACTGAATGCACTCGCGCCGAATGTCTACCGTATCATCACAGAAAAAGAGTTCACAGAAGTCCATTCCTTGCGAAAACATTCGCAACTTCTGTATTGTCGCGCACATTGACCACGGCAAGAGTACGCTCGCCGACCGCCTGCTTGAGGAGACGGGCACCGTGCAGCGTCGTGAGCTCAAAGAGCAGATGCTAGACGATATGGAACTCGAGCGAGAACGCGGTATCACAATCAAAGCTCGCTCGGTCGCTATGCGTTACCGGAAGGGCGGCAAGGAATATGAGCTGAACCTGATTGATACACCCGGCCACGTGGACTTCCACTACGAGGTTTCTCGATCGCTGACGTGTTGCGAAGGTGCCCTGCTGTTGGCCGATGCTTTCCAAGGCGTGGAAGCTCAGACGGTGGCCAACGGGTACGCGGCCATGGAACACGATCTGACCATCATTCCCGTGATCAACAAAGTGGACCTCACTCACGCCCGTGTGGAAGAGGTGATGGAAGAGATGGAGCAGTCTCTGGCGATCGATCCCGAGGATGTGTTGCCAGTAAGTGCTAAGTCAGGCATCGGCTGCAAGGATCTGTTGGACGCGATCGTCGACCGATGTCCTCCACCCCACGGAGATCCTGCCGCACCTCTGCAAGCGATGGTCTTCGATTCGCACTACGATAAATTCCGCGGCACGATTACTTACGTTCGTCTGATGAACGGGACGGTCAAAAAGGGAGACAAGGTCCAGTTGATCCGAGGTGGCACCAGTCACGACGTGATCGAACTCGGGCAATTCACTCCGCGAAGGACGGCTTGTGATGAACTGAAGGCAGGGCAGGTGGGCTACCTGATTTGCAACATCAAGTCGATCGACCTAGTGCACATCGGTGATACGGTCGCACACCTCAACGACGACCGTGCGGAGGCGCTGGACGGGTACGAAGAACCGAAGCGGATGGTTTACTGCGGACTGTTCCCTAGTGACGGCCAAGATTTCGAAGAGCTGCGTGATGCTCTGAATAAGTTGAAGATCAACGATCCGAGTTTCGAATTCGAGCCTGAGTCCAGCGATGCGTTGGGGTTCGGTTTTCGCTGTGGTTTTCTAGGTCTGTTGCACATGGAAATCGTGCAACAACGTTTAGCGCAAGAGTCTGACGTGGATTTGGTTCAGACGGCACCCAACGTCACGTACGAACTGCTGTTGCGAGGTGGCGAAACGCAAATGATTCGCAAGCCACAAGACGTGCCAGAGTCGGGCGACATTGAAGAGTTTCGCCAGCCAATCGTACGCGTCAACTTGGTCCAGCCGAACGATTACATCGGTCCAGTAATGAAGCTTTGCCAGGATCGTCGTGGCGTTCAGGTGCGGCAGGAGTTTTTGTCGCCTACACGCACCATGCTGACCTATGACCTTCCACTGGCGGAAGTCATCTACGATTTGCATGACAAGCTGAAGAGTGCAACGCGTGGCTATGGGACGATGGACTACGAGGTGGTGGGTTATCAACCGGCGGATCTGGTTCGTGTGGATATCCTGGTGAACAGCAAGAAAGTCGATGCACTGGCCATCATTTGCGATCGACGCGACGCGGACCGACGCGGTCGAGCCGTGGTGAAGAAACTGAAGTCGGAAATCGATCGACACATGTTCGAGGTCCCGATCCAAGCAGCAATCGGAACGAAGGTCCTCGCACGCGAGACCAAGCCGGCGATGCGCAAGAACGTTACCGCAAAGTGCTATGGCGGTGATATCTCGCGAAAGAAAAAACTATGGGCCAAGCAAAAGGAAGGCAAGAAGCGGATGAAGTCGATCGGTAACGTCGACATTCCGCAAAAAGCTTTCATGGCGATCTTGGACACTGGCGACGATTCGAAGAAATAGGCAGCCGTCTGTTGGTCTGTCGAGCTCTTTCGGGCGGCATCAGAGTGCTCGAAGGAGCCTTTGGAAGAGTTCTCGATTTGTCACTTCGGTGCCGGCTAGTTCTGCAATCGTGGAGCCACCGTCCAGGCGGTCATCTATCTCCATCGGCACCGGCACGGCCCCAAAACCATAAGTGGCCTGTAGGTCTCGGGCACCATTGGAAAAGTCCCATCCGATATCGAGCGTGACGCTTTCATTGATTAGCGTCGTTGTACCGAGATTGGCCATCGTGATTTGGTTGGCGGTGTTAGACAGGAAGAATGTGAAGAGCGAATCCGAGTTCTCCCGCAGTTCAGTCATGTAAGCTTCAAACTCATCTACTGTTGGGTGCTGTTCGAAGTCAACGAAGTTCGCGTGGGATGTTCGGTATGGAACAAGTGAGCCGCTGGCTGAGTTGAAGTCGAGGCCCGCCACACGTATGTCGTTTCCAGTAACGACTAGGAATCCTTCCTCATTGATCGATACCGATACATCTGAACTACCAACAAGAAGTCCGGCTGTGTCGCCAGAGATGCCTGAGTAGCGTTCGAAGGTGGGGCTCAAGTTGACAGCTTTGGACCGCACGAAATTGTTGGAGATCTGCGTCGGCCCTGCGTGCTTGCTTAGGAAGCGATTGGCGAAACCTTTTCCGAGGTTTTCTGCGTACCACCAGGTGTTGTCGGCGGCTCTCCCCAATTGGTCGGGAAGTTGGTCACCATTTACATCAATGATCGAAACGTTCGACCAGTCCGCAGCGTGTGCCCAGCCCGAACCCCATTTCCAAGTGTGGAACCTGTCGGTCTTGGCTGTGCCGACCCACAGTCTTCCGTCTTCGGTTCGACCGATCACATCGTCAACGTTGTCTGCATCGAAGTCGGCGACCTGCACGTCGTGCCAGGCATCGCCCATCTTCCAGTGTCCCCAATACTCGGGCGTTGCGAGTTGCGTGTTCGTTCCCTGCCACGTCCACCACGTGTTGTCAGCCGCACGGGCTGCCACGTCCGGTAGTCCATCGCCAGTGAAGTCGCCTGATACGACGTTCTCCCAGGCGAACGTCGAGAGTCGTCCCCAGTAGTGATTGTGGAAGGTCGTTTCGGCATTCTTGGCAAGCCACCAGCCGCCGCCGTCTTCGCCACCCAGTACATCAACAAGACCGTCGCCGTCGAAGTCATCGACGAACATGTGTCGCCAATCGACCCGTGTAGTGAAGTTGGACCAAACTTCGCTAGTGAAGCCGGTGTCCGAATTCAGCGAAACCCAGATGTCTCCTTGGGCTCGATCGAACGAGACGACATCGTTTAGCCCGTCGTTATTGACGTCGGTCAGCTTCAAAAACTCCGCTTCGACTGCCGGGCCCTGTCCCCATGACAGCGGAAACAGTTGTCTGCCGTCGTTGATCTCCAGATGGAACGATCCGTCGGAATGCTGCTTCAGTACATCGTCGACACCATCGGCGTTCAGATCGCCCACGGCCACCGTTGTCTCGTCGTCACGCAGGCCAGGCCCACGAAACATGTTCAAACGATCTTCCTGACCATCCGGCCCGGTCACGCGCCAATCAGAGTCTGAAAATTGCTGCAGCAGAACTGGCGATACGCTGAGGAGCTTGCGGTCTTCCAAACTCTCGAATCGTGGGGTTGGGCGTCTCATTGTGCGTCTCGATTGCGTTGCTGTGATTGAGCGTTTCGGTTGTGGAGTTTCACGCGTAAGACTCAACTCCATAGATTGGCGTAGGTGCTCTGATTGATGCCTTCAAAGTCATCGATGTCTAACGCGGGAACTTCCAAGCCGCGATCCACTCCACCGTCTAGCCGGTCGTCAACGTCCGCGTAGATAGGAGGCCCGTCTTCAACGCCACCCCATTGGGCGAATAGGTCTTGTTCGCCTGTGGCGAAGTCCCAGCCGACGTTGAAAGTGATGCTGCCGTTGAGTAGCACGACCCCGTTGAGGCCGCCGAATGTGGCCTGGTATCGTGCATTCTCGAGCATGAATTCGAAAGGACTCGCGTCATTCGGACGACTTGCGTCCACGTTTGGAATAAGCGAACCGCTTTCGGATTGGAAATCGACGCCCAGCAACTCGACGTTGTCTCCACTCATTACCAGTTGCCCTGCGTCGTTGACCGTAACGAACACTTGGGGCTCGTCTTCAATGACGAACAACGCGTTCGTATCCCCTGATTTTCCAGATAGGTCGTTGAAGGTCTTCGTCAGGTCGATGGCTTTTGCGCGGACGAAATTGGCAGAGACGAAAGTCGAGCCTGTGTGTCTGGCCAAGAATCGGTTCGTAAATCCGTCGCCCTGATTCTCGGCGTACCACCAAGTGTTATCCGCGGCGCGGCCCAGTTGGTCCGGTAGTTGGTCACCGTTGACATCAATGATCGAGACGTCCGACCAACTCGCTGCGTGCGCCCAGCCCGAGCCCCACTTCCAAGTGTGAAATCTGTCGGACTTGGCTGTTCCAACCCACAGCCTTCCGTCTTCGGTACGGCCGATCACATCGTCGACATTGTCTGCGTTGAAGTCTGCGACCTGCACGTCATGCCACGCATCGCCCATCTTCCAGTGACCCCAGTACACCGGCGTGGCTAGTTGCGTGCTCGTTCCATGCCACGTCCACCATGTGTTGTCGGAGGCTCTGGCTGCCACATCTGGTAATCCATCACCAGTGAAATCGCCAGACACCACGTCTTCCCAAGCGAAGGTCGAAAGTCTGCCCCAACTGTGATTGTGGAAGGTCGTTTCGGCATTCTTGGCGAGCCACCAGCCGCCGCCTGCTTCACCGCCTAGCACATCAACAAGCCCGTCCCCGTCGAAGTCGTCGACGAACATGTGTAGCCAGTCGGTCTGGGTGGTGAAGTTAGACCAGACTTCGCTGGTGAAACCGTCGACCGAGTTCAGCGAAACCCAAATGTCCCCTTGAGCTCGATCGAACGAGACAATGTCGTTCAGCCCGTCGTTGTTAACGTCAATCAGCTTCAGCAACTCTGCTTCTACATTGGGGCCTTGTCCCCAAGGAACCTGAAACAGCTGGCTCCCGTCGTTGATCTGTAAATGCAACGATCCATCGGGCCATTGCAACAGTACATCGTCGACACCATCAGCAGTTAAATCAGCTACGGCAAAGACTTCGCCATCGTCCGCGAGGTCCTGCCTACGAATTAGTTCCAAGCGAGACTGCTCACCTGCCTGGCCGGCTGCACGCCAATCGTCGTCTGCAAACTGCTGCAACAGAATAGGCGCGGCGTTGAGCGTTCGTCGTGTTTCCAAACTCTCGAATGTACGTTGGGTACGATCCATCGATTTACCTCATGCGGTCCATCACGTTGCTCAGTCGTACGACGATTGCATGTTGCGCAATAGTCGCCACACCAAAAGAGTGGTGCCGAAGAGAAGATCGGCCCTTGAGTTGGGCGAGTGAAGAGATCTAAGAAATTTTCGCTGCTAGCTCAGATTTGTCGCGTTTCTTTGAACCTAGTGCATTCGTGGATAAGCTAGCCAGTTGGCCACAATTGCGGGAGTTAGTCGTAACTCTTGTTTTTTTGCGCTTACATATGTTGAGGTGTTAGCCCAACATGATCGCGATGACGCAGGCAAACAGATACAAGCCGAATAGACTCCACCAGACAATCGTGACACGCTTGTCTTCCGGTTCGAAGACAGTGATGGCGGCGGCCAGCATCATGGCGGCGATACCCAAGATCCCCGCGGTCATGTCGGGCGCGAACGCTCGTACAAAGCCCAGCACAACAGCGATTGCGGCTTGCACAACGATCAGTTGCTTCAATGTAAACTGCGGTTTCAGATACTCGTCGTTCGTTTCGTCTTCATCGAAGACCACATCCAAGGTGAGCATGGTCTCACGTTGTCGCACGCGGCGTTTCTCTTCCTCGGGATCCAGGGGCTTAAGCGTTAAGCCGCCATCGTCATCGGCATCGACGTTGCTCCAGGCCACGTCGTCGAGCGGGCGTTGTTCCGTCGCTTTTCTATGGCTTGCTTTGTCGGAGG
>CAYQMZ010000320.1:1846-8318 GCA_964418725.1 uncultured Pirellulaceae bacterium | reverse complement strand
AAGGAATGGCTGCGGCGATGGAGATCAGACCCACGATCGCCATCGATTCTGCGATGGACTGCTTCGCGTGGTGTCCAACCATGTAGATCAGTACGGGCACAGTAATCGCAGATCCGCCAGAGCCCAGCAGGCCCAGCGTGATTCCAATAATCAATGCTCCGAAGAATACGATCGCCATCTCTTTTTCCAGGTTAGTTTCCTATTGCCGATGAAGGGACGCACCTAGCTCACGTTGCAACATGACTCGTCGCGGACGCGGTTCCACGGCATCTTTGCAATCAGCATTCCCATTGCGCAGCTGTCAGTGATTCCGGCGAACATGAGCCCGGCGCCAACGAAGGCGGGGATAGCGGCCAGCCAAGCATTTTGGGTGACGATCGCAGCAGAGGCTCCGACGAGAACAATCAGTCCTGCCGCGATGCGCACTTGTCGCTCAATGGAAACCGCCTTCTTGCCGCGGACGACGGGAAGACCGGCGGCGGCCCAAGCATCTGTGCCTCCATCGATATTCACAACGTTCGTGTAGCCTGCGTCCAGAAACTTTTGGCACGCTTTCGCGCCGCGCGAACCAGCTTTGCAAATCACATAGACCGTCTCGCTGTTGGAAGCATGGTTTGCCTCACCGACCGACGACTCTGCCGTGCGATCTCTCATGAACGTGTGCGGATCCAGCACATCCAGTGGCACATTGCGCGCGTTTTCTGCATGAAGTTCGCGGAATTCGATTGGCGTTCGCACGTCCAAAATGTTCAGTCGGCCTGCCGAATCGCGGTCCGAAAGTTGTTGAACGGTTACAGATGTAGGGTGGCTCATGACGAATCCTCGATATGTCGCGATTTGTCGATGTATTGTTCCAAAAAAATGCGTTTACTTGCCGGTCAAGAAACGGCTCTCGACACAGTTCATGATGTTCTGCAAATGCGGTTCCGCAACTTGGTAGTAGACGCGGCGACCTTCTCGTTCGCTTGTGAAGAAGCCGCAGCGTTGCATCAATCTCAAATGCTCAGAGGCCACGTTGTTAGGAACACCGCAATCCTCGGCTAGCTCACCAACGGTATATCGACCATGCAGCAATAACTGCACCATGCGTAATCGCACTGGGTGTGCCAGTATCTTCAGGCATTCTGCAGCCTGCGCAAACGCGGCCGGATCGCCTTTGGGTTTCGATTTTGACTTGGATTTTGCTGCCATCATGACTCCCTTACTTAATCATATCGTGATATCACGATATGTCAATCAGTTTTTCTTTCGCGAACTGCCTTTCAGCGTTTCCGCCATGACCGTGGGGCTGGCATAGCTTCCGCGATGCTTTGCCCCTTCAGGGCACGCCGTGTGAAACGAGCAGTTGCTTTGACTTTGTGCAGCGAGATGTCTAGCGTACAGCTTGTAGCGGCTTCCGGCGCTGCGGGGAAACTCTGCGCGTCTTCCGCCGGAACGGTTCAGCCGGCCGCCGTACTTCTTCACGCGAAAAAACTGGGAATTGCCGAATGTCTGATTTCAGGATTCCGCAAGGGAAGCACCGGCTCTCGGCGAAGGGCATCGCAGTCTACGTGGCCCTTTGGGCATTGATTTTCGCCGTCGTACGGGTGCTGATGGAATACTCCAGCCTTGGAGCACAGGGCACGTATTCCATCGAAGCAGGAATGGTGACGGACTTTGTTCTACCAATCGCGATTGGGTTGGTGCTTGTCGCGCTTGGAGTGACGATCGCCTATGTGGTTGGCCAAGTGAGGCACGCTTGGGCCGTTACGATCTGGTGTTTCGTGATCGGATGTGTTTCGATCCCCATGCTGTGGGCGACGGTTATGTTCTTGGCCGCCTTGGGGATCATCTCAACCGATTGAGTCCAGTTCGCCGTTTTGCGTTGCGAATCGCTGTGTTGGAACAAGTCAGCAGTGGCTAGGCGCCCGACTGGTTGGGCGAGTCCACGAATCGCTCCAGCAATTCTTCGTCTCTTGTTTCGTCGTTGACCGAAATCCATTGGCACTCTTCGAGCCCGCGAAACCAGGTCTCTTGTCGTCGAGCGAATCGCCGCGTTCGGATTTTTGTTTGCTCGATCGCTTCGTCCAAGTTCATCTCGCCGTCCAGATGCTGAAGGACTTCGCGATAACCGACTCCCTGCAACGCAGTCTTGCTGAATTGACCATACTTGGTTCGTAGTGACGTTACTTCTTCGATCAAGCCAGCTTCGAACATCGCGTCAACACGCTGATTGATGCGATCATGTAGAGCAGAACGTTCGCGAGACAACACGAACGCGTGTCGACATGGGGACGTCGCAGCTTGCTCGAACTGCAACTGGTAGTGACTGATCGGTTGACCCGTCAACTTGTAAACCTCCAACGCGCGAATCATTCGTCGCTTGTCATTGGGGTGTAGTTTGGCAGCCGATAAGGGATCGATTTGTTGCAGTCGATTTCGCAACGCATCGATGCCGACTTCCGCGATTTCATTCTCGACTTCTTGGCGAAATCCCTCGTCCGCTGGCGGTCCTTCGCAGACGCCACGCAACATCGACTTCAAGTACAGCGGAGTCCCACCCACGAACAGTACTTGTTTGCCACGTGAATGGATATCCTTCACTGTTTCATGAGCCAGCGTGAGGTATTCAGCCAGACTGAATTCTCGATCGGGCGTAACCACATCTAGTAAGTGATGTGTGATCTTTGATTGGTCGTCCGGCGTCGGTTTCGCTGTGCCGATATCCATGCCGACATAGACCGCCATCGAATCGAGCGAAACGATTTCGGCATTAATCGCGTGGGCCAATCTCAGGCCGATCCGGGACTTACCACTGGCGGTGGCACCACTCAGGTACCAACAGTCATTTAAGGGAGAAAACTCGTGAATCACGTCGTCGTCGTCTAGGTGAAGCTCTCAGCCAATCTTCCTGGCTACGGAAAATGAGCGTCGGCCGCAAGGCAGCTAGGTTGTTTTCGACGGGAATCCGCCGTTGGAATCGCCTTGTTTAACCATTAGTAAAACTTTGCGGGTGCCTTTAACTCGATGGAGTTCAAAAAACGTCCACTTTGTGAACGCTAGGTTTAGGTGAACCTTGAATCAACCGGCCGCTCATTGTCAGTGCGATGTATTGCCTTTAGGATACGAATTCACGCTTCTAGGTCGAGCATACTCGGGAACCCCATGAGTGACTCTGCGAAAGTTCTGTCTGATCTGATGGCCGTTATTGAGGATCGGAAGGCCAATCCGCCGGCCCGGTCTTACACTACCAGCCTTTTCGCGGCTGGTGTCGAGAAAATCGGTGGCAAAATTCTTGAGGAAGCTCAGGAAGTCGTTGACGCAGCCCGCGAATGCGACCAAGCCAAGACAGACGTTGGACGCGAGCATCTTGTTCATGAGGCAGCCGATTTGCTCTATCACCTCTTCGTGATGATGGGCCACCAAGACATTCCGTTGGACTCCGTTTGCGAGAAGCTGGCCGGCAGATTCGGCGTGTCGGGGCTGGACGAAAAAGCGGCACGACGCGCGGCGAAGTAGCCCACGCAGCTTGATCAACTGGCCGTTCGGCATCATGGCCATTCCGTCGTGGCAACGGCCGCGGCCCTCCACCCAATTTCGGGCTACCGACCATTTACTTGCACGCACTCCGCGGAGCAGTCTCAGATGAGTGACAAAAATCTACGGATTGGAATTCCCAGCAAAGGTCGGCTTAGCGACTTGGCTTCCGACTTGCTGAAAGAGGCTGGACTGAGCTTCCGCCGACAGAACCGTAGCCTCTTCGCACGAGTGAAGGACAAACCGGTCGACATCATCTTTCTTCGCACCGATGACATTCCGGTTCTATGCGCCGAAGGTGCCATCGACATGGGGATCACTGGAAGTGATCTGGTCATGGAAAGCGAAGTGGACGTCGAAACGCGGATGGAATTGGGTGTCGGCAAGTGTCGCTTGGCAGTTTGTGTTCCCGAAGAGAGCCCGATTCAAACAGCAGCAGAGTTAGACCAGAAACGAATCGCAACCAGCTTCCCCAAGATTACCGGAAGCTATCTGAAGGATCATAGCGCCGCTGCCCACATGGTTTGGCTGTCAGGTTCTGTCGAGATCATGATCTCGCTTGGCGTCGCGGACGCAATTGTGGACTTGGTTGAAACGGGCAGTACGCTCGCGGCGAATCGATTGCGTGTCATTGACACGATCGGGCACTATCAGACTGTGCTCATTCAAGGCACCAATTGTCGCGACACGGTCTTGGCGGATCGAATCGTGCGACGCATCGAAGGCGTGATCATTGCCCGCAGCTATTCGCTGTTGGAATACAACGTGCCTCGCGACCGATTGCCGCAAGCCGAAGAGATTACTCCCGGATTTAATTCACCGACGGTAAGCGCCTTGGAAAAGTCCGAATGGTGCAGCGTTCGAGTGATGGTCAAACGCTCGGAAGTAATCGAAGTCATGGAAAAGCTGGAAGCCCTAGGTGCCTCGGCGATTCTAGAGACGCAAATCAACAACTGCCGGCTGTAGGCACGGTTCGCAGTTCATCGTGGTGAGAGTCTTGACGTCTTCTGCCACGTGATGCTTTGGTGGTGGCACGCCCGTGCTAGCTTTCGCAGGAAACGATCTCGATTCCTGACGCCGATTCTCATAGAGTTCGCACGCTTCTCTTTACAGCGAATTCTCGAGCTTACTCCTTTTCGGCGGAAGATTGACATGCATCGCAAAATCACACTCGTCTGCTGTGCTTCAATGGTCGTTGGTCTCGTTGGGTCATTGATCGTAAAACCGATCGTGCAACCAGCAATCGCTCAGGAAATTGCTGTTCAGCAGTTGGCGCCGGTGCTCAACGGACAGCGACTGGATGCACCAGCTCGTGTCGTCAACCGCAGCCAACTTCAATCAGAGACGTCGACTCCGATCTCGACAACACAGCAAGTCGAAGTTGCCGTACCAAGCGATCTGCCACATCCGGAAATGAAGTCCGTGTTGCTGCAAGCCAAACGGAACCAGCCGGCGATCGTTAACGCGAACACTCCGTCGACCGAATCTAGGGTCGTTCCGGCAAGCGTTCAACAAGCTGTAGACCAGACTTCATTCCAAGACCGAGCCGGATACACGCCCGATGAACTGGCAAACATTAAGGTCTACGAGAAGAACAATCGCAGTGTTGTGAACATCACGACACGTACCATTCGGCCTGACTTTTTCATGCAGGCTGAAGTGGCGGCCGACGGTACGGGGTCAGGATCTGTACTGGACAAAGAAGGCCACATCCTCACGAATTTACACGTCGTTGAAGGAGCTCGCGAGATCCGCGTCACGCTCCACAACGGCGAAGATTATGAAGCTGGCATCGTCGGCCAAGATCCGGTCAACGACATTGCTGTACTTCGGATCGGTGCTCCAGCAGACGCGCTCTACCCGATCTCCTTTGGGTCATCAGATAGGCTACGTGTTGGACAAAAGATCTACGCCATTGGCAATCCGTTTGGCCTGGACCGTACGATGACGATCGGAATCGTCTCGAGTCTGAACCGCACGATTCCGTCGCGAAACGGACGAGCAATGAAGAGCATCATTCAGATTGATGCCGCCCTGAACCAAGGAAACTCGGGCGGTCCGTTACTGGATAGTCGCGGTCAATTGATCGGAATGAATACCGCCATCGCCAGTGAGATAGGACAAAACACTGGAGTCGGTTTCGCGATTCCAGCAGGGACGATCAGCCGCGTGGTGCCTCAATTGATAGAAAGCGGACGAGTGATTCGACCGTCGGTTGGTATCGCTCATGTGCATCCGACCGATGCCGGTTTGCTGGTCGCCGCACTGATTCCAGGAGGTCCGGCAGAGCAGGCGGGCGTTCAGGGATTCCGCGTGATTCGCGAGCAGAAACAACGTGGAGCGTTTCTCTACGAGCGAACTGTGGTCGATCGCACAAGTGCCGACATCGTTCAGACCGTCGACGGTAAACCTGTTCGCAGCTTTGATCAGTTACTGTCAGCGGTAGAAGCCAAGCAACCCGGCGACGCCGTTACGCTCGGAATCGTCCGCGGCAATCAAACCCAATCGGTACAGATTCAACTGCGAACGGAAAACTAGATCCGCAACGCGTATCTTGTCGCGTTTTTCGCGAGTTTAGCTTGCACCGCTAGTTCTTTGTAAGTTCTCGATTAGATCGTGCGTCTACGTGGCAGTGCTGTGTCACGATCTAAATCGAGCAAAGACGATGAGTGGTGAACTATCTTCCTTAAGCAAACTGCCTAGCTCAGTTGCGGGCACTTCGGACGTAGAACTTTCCAGTCTTCGTCTGACGCTGGGCACAAACTTACTGCTACGCCTTGCCGTGATCCCTGTGTGTATCGGAGCACTTTGGGGCTCATTGCAGTTCCATCGACTGGAGTTAGATCTCGGGCACGGCATCTGCGGTCCATGGGGTTGTGGGCCGCCGGTTGAGGCATTGGTTGGATACCATGGCTTTTGGTTCGCGCTGATCCTTCCTGCCGCCATTATTGTCGCG
>CAYQMZ010000320.1:1459-1836 GCA_964418725.1 uncultured Pirellulaceae bacterium | reverse complement strand
ACTTGGTACGTTCGCGTTTGTGGGCTGGGATGTTTGGGAATACGTTAGGAGCTCAGAAACCGTCGCTCACGTTTGGCAGCGAGCCCTGTTTACGCTCGTGACGACCGTGGACTTCCCCATGCTGCAGACGATGACTGCGGGACTCGTGATGGCGCTTCTCTTTGGACGTAAGTCTACGCAAAACCGATGAGCCGGAGGGATGTGCAAACCGACGCGACTGCCGACGTCGCATTACTGTTTGCGACGGCAAGTCTGAATTGTTTATAGTGCACTCCGCGTTGGCAAGCGGAAATGCGTCTCGCAATTCAGGTAGTGCAAGTGTCCAAACGAAACGGCGGGGCCACACCCGGCAGCCAACAACACTTGAAGTCGCCCGG
>CAYQMZ010000320.1:0-1449 GCA_964418725.1 uncultured Pirellulaceae bacterium | reverse complement strand
GCGTGGAACTTGCGTACTGCTTTGCTTTTCTGATCGCTGCCCACACGGTGGTCGCAAACCGGTTGCTGGGCATCACGGCGTATCTGACACCCGGTTATTCGTTCCTGAATTGGGTCAGCATCGGTGGCATCGGCACGCTGACCATATGGTTTGCCTGTGACTGTCGGTCGACTTGGCAACGGCTCATTCGCTTTTCGATCGCTGTGTTCGCCTTCCAACGGTTTGCTGGCAATTCCCTGACGCTGTTTGGGCTCCCTAAGAGTCCAACGCTGCAGTCACCCTATGGGCTATTCATTCAATACGGCGGACTGTCACCAGCTCGAGACGGCTTGATGTCGGGATTCATTCCAGCGATCAGCCGGCAGGGGACACCACCGGGCCGCATGATATTCGACTTCGCGACGGCTGGATGGAATTGGACGCTGGTTTATTGGCTGTTTGGTTGTCTGTTCGCGGCGTTTCTCATCAAGTGCATCACAGGACTACAATTTGTCGCGCCCGGTTTACAGGCGACCAAGTCAAAAACATCAATGCGTTCTATTTTCCTTTTGGTGCTGTTCGCGGCCATTCTGAGCCACCTGATTCGCGGCGTACATTGGGAGGCTCGGTTGTCTTTCTTGTGCAATGGGGCCACCCATTCCGTGATCTCAGCGGCCTGTGCATGGAGTGTCTTTCATCCTGACAGAGGACTCACGCGACTGAAGGTGCCGATTTGTACGTACGTCACCGTCGTGGCCACAGATATTGCAGGTGGTGGGCTGTTCGGTGCCTGGGACGGCGTGCTGGATCGACTGCTCTATGTGAACGGCTTTGTTGCCGGGCTGGCCGTGTCGCCGATGCTCACGTTCGTTGTCTTGCGTCGATACGGATTCCGGATCACGCACGCGTGGAGCAATCTCGACTCGCCATCAGTAGCGTCGGTGGAGCAACGTTGACGTGTCGCGTAGCGAATGTCCTGCCGGCCAGCTGTTAACGACTCATTAGAAAAGTTGCGACCCACGGTACCAGGTTCAGGACGATTACCGCGATCTTGTAGTTGGCTAAATAAGTGAAGTAGCTTTTGCGAACCCAGTCCTCGTCGACCTTGAACATCTTGGCGTGCACTCTGCTGGTCCAGTCACCTAGACGAACCAGAACTACGGTGCTTAGCAAGAGCACCACGCTATTGAGCACCAGTGACCAACCAAGGAACGTTCGCAGCGTTTCGATATTCATCATGACTTGCCTCCGTAGAGTTATTCGTTAGCGGTGCGTACGCCTTGTGAAGTTTAGGAACCGAAGAGTGGAAAACGTCAGTTCTGTTCATGCTGTGACTGACGCTATGCAGTAGGGCTTATCTAAGTGCCAAGCGGCCGTTTTTGTGTTGAATCACCCTGTGGCCGGTAGGAACCTTGCATTACCCACAAGTTTGAACTTGCATTCAACACTTCACCCTCCCGCGGGAACATC
>CAYQMZ010000319.1:7747-8322 GCA_964418725.1 uncultured Pirellulaceae bacterium | reverse complement strand
AGACAAAGCCAAGTGCTCCGCTGATGTTGACGAACAGGCAGAATCCAAAGCAGGTCATCAACGCGCCGTATTGCCAGCCATAGTGCGACAGAAGTGTATAGAGTTGGACGCCCAGAATTGGTCCAATCACGCCACGAATGCCGGTGAGCGTCATGTGGGTACTCATGTACTCAGCATCGCGGTCGGGAGGTGAAAAGTGTTGGTGTCCCAGATTCCAGGCCAGCACACCGCCGCCCCAGCCTACGCCGGTCATCATCGCTGCAAGATAGAGCCAAACGATTTGATGCAGACCAACACCCAAAAGAACAAGTGACGTGACGACGGCAAATGACCATACATGCACAGCGCGATATTCAATCACGTGCATGCGTTCCAACCTACGGCTCCAAAACGGGATGGCAAACGTCATGCAAACAAGCGGGATGACTGTTGTAATGATGATGCCTTGTTGATAGCCGACGTCGAATGTGTCGGCCAATGCGATCGCCAAAATCGGGTGCAGCATGAGATTGCCGAATCCCATGACGAACATGCAAATCAGATAGCCACGGTACCACTTATCCTCACGCAGAACT
>CAYQMZ010000319.1:0-7737 GCA_964418725.1 uncultured Pirellulaceae bacterium | reverse complement strand
CAACCTCAATCTTGAGGGCCAACGCTCAAACGTTGCCGCTCGTTCCTCAGCCAAGTGCATCGTCTCGCGACGAAACGGGATGCGCCGAAACAGCAATGCCCCTACGACACCCATGCAGGCAAGTGTCGGGAAAATAAAGCGATAAGAGTTCGAATTCATATCCAAGCACCAGCCGATCACGAGGCCGCAACCGGCAATCAGCAACGATTGAATCGTGGCAAACCGACCAGTAATGCGCGGTCGATACCAGGCACGATAGTTGGCTCGCCAAACGCGTGTACGAAGAGTTGTGACGCCGCTCCAAAGCGTCCAGGCGGAAATGCACAGCAGGACGACCGTCCAGAGCCCGGTGCTGCTACGCGACGCAAAAGCAATCGAGCCTACGAAGATTGCAGTGGCAAGTTGCAGCCAAACCATCAGACGCACTTTCCGGCGGCCGCGACTGAGGCTGACCCAAGCAAAACTCACCAGAAATCCGATGGATTGCGAGGCGGCCACGATACTGACGGCCAGATCAAGCTGGGAAGCACTGACGCCTTCTACTCCAGCAAACGTTTTCTTCAAGAAAATGGCGATCGTGCCCGCTTGAAGAGCTCCCAGCATTAACGGGATAAATGACCAACTGAGGAGCTCTCGTTGGTACCCCAGTCTTGCCATCAGCGGTAACGAACGAGCATGAAAGCTAGTTAGAAAACGCGAGAATGGAGTCAAGATGCGGGCCATAGGTCGAAAGCTGGAAAAGCGGCGATGGGGCTGGGATGCTAACATGATGCACCCCCGTCAGATAGAGCAACCGACGTGTGGTTAGGTTCGTCCTGTGTATCTTTGCCGTGCATTAGATAGGACTATTGCGGCAGATCCACGCTAGGCTCGGTCCCTTTGTCGTTTTGTTGCATTCGGTTAGCCTAAACAAATGGGAAGGCCACGCTTTGAAGACTCGGTTCGGGCTCGTGGTGATAACGTCAACAGTGGGAAGAGAAATTAAAGATGTTCAGGCTCTCCATCGCGCTTACTAGTTGTCTATCGCTCTTTCTATTGGCTGGATGCGACGAGCCACCGGCGCCGGCTTCGAGCGTTCGGAAAGCTTCCAGTGCTCCACCTCCTCCGCCACCGGGTGCTACTGATCCAGAAGGCGCAAGTGTGGAGGAGCACACGGTGGACATCAAAAGCGACGAACCTGAATTCGAACGGGAGGTCGCCAAGACGGGGGTGGGCAAAAAAGGTCGCAACTATGGTGGCGGAATCATTAGCGAGCCGATCCGCCAACGGTTTCGTGTCGAGCAACAGATCAATTTCCAAAACGTCAAACGCGCAATGGATCTCTATCGAGCCGAGCACGGATACTTTCCAAAGACGGAAGAAGAATTCATGTCGAAGATCATCAAGGCGAATTCGATCGCATTGCCCGAACTTCCCGACGGAGAGCGGTACGTTTACGAACCGAAGACCGGTGAGTTGATGGTGGAGAGGCCGAAGAGTCGCTGACCGTTCGGAGGCATCGCGTCATGAAGTTCTTATGGCTATTTCCCGTTGTAGTTCTTTCCGGGGTCGCTACGGCCGAAACGATAATCGGCGAGTTCTCTGGGAATGTCACCACATCACACGTATCTGATTTCCACTTGGAGTATTTCGAGGAGGCCGGGGTTGCGGACGGCGATCTAATCGTTGGATCGTTCGCGTACCAATCCGATGCAGCCGAGATTCCCATTGAGGAAATCACCTTTGGTGCAAATATTGCTGGAGCTTCGTTTTACAAGGTTGATTACCTGCGTGTTCAATTCGGAAATGTGCTCCTGGAACGTAGCGACGTCAATGCAGTGACTGCTACTGCAGCATCTGGATCGGGCTTCCTAGAACAGTTCTTGATCTTGCCCGATGCTCCCATACGAAGCAGGGAGGAGCGAGGTGTGGAACTGGCAATTTTTCCGGGAGAAAATGGCGAATCCCCCATTTTCTCCAATGACCTCCCGCTCTCCACGGAAGACTTCAACCCAGCCACTCCGATCGACATCATCTTGCCATCGGGATTGGGGGTAAGACTGTTTGATCAGATCTTCACGGTGGGGCCGGCATGCAACCCACTCACCCACGGTGATTCCGACGGTGACGGTCTAGTTGCCTTCTCAGACTTCCTGATTCTTTCAAGCAATTTTGGCAATGATGTCATGAGCCACAAGTTTGGCGATATTGACTGCGACGGTTCGGTTCAATTTGCAGACTTCCTCGTGCTGTTCGACAATTTCGGTGGAGACGTCAGGGGAATGTCTGCAGTGCCCGAACCGGATTTTGCGCGTGTTGGTTTCGTATTTCTCTTGACGTTGCATGGTCTTACGAATCGGAGAAAGTGAATGTTGTTACGCAACTTTGTACTCCGTTGTCACGCAATGTAACGTTGCGTCCGGTGAGTTTCGCGTCTGGGGATAAACAAATAAGCGCGGTGGAATGTATGTGACGTCCACTAGACCTGACCCAACACGTCGCAAGAGACCGCTCGAAAATCTGGCTGTGTCGAAATACTTCCTGATCGCGCGGTTGGATTGCGTTCCTGAAACGTCTTATTGCCAAAGCTCTTCAATGAACGGGGCGTGTGGTTTGCGTCCTTCAATTCGATGTTGTTTTTTTGACACAGGTCGTCATCAGTGGCGCAAGCGGAAGGCCGAAAATGAGAACCTATTCGAGCCCAGCTGCTTGCCAGCCCCCGGGTATGCAATGCTAGAGAGAGGCAGCTAGAAATCCGAGAATCGGGGAGCAAACGTGTTCAATCGCCGTCCTAACGTCGCACTTGAAGACCGTGGTCCGCTTCGTGTCATGTTTATCAACACCTCGCTCGTCGTTGGCGGCGCCGAGGTGCTGTTGGCGGAAATCGGTCGCAATATGGATCGCGAACGGTTCGAGCCCGAGCTGTGCTGCCTGAAGGATCTTGAGGAACTGGGCGAGGTACTTGCCGAAGAAGTGACCACGCACAAAGGACTGCTCGAACACAAGTATGACTGGAAGGTTCTGGGCAGACTCACCAAACTTCTGCGCGAGCGCCGAACCGATGCTGTGGTGACTGTCGGAACTGGCGGCGATCGCATGTTCTGGGGACGCCTTGCTGCTTGGCGAGCGGATGTGCCGGTGATTCTCTCCGCGCTGCACTCCACAGGGCATCCACAAGTAGTCGAACCCATCAACCGGGCGTTGGCGCCGATAACCGATGGCTTCATTGCGTGTGCGAAGCGTCATGCTGAGTACCTGTTTACTGGTGAAGGCTGTCCTGAAGAGAAAGTCTTCACCGTATGGAACGGCGTCGATACCGATCGCTTCTATCCACGAGACAAGGCGGAAATGCGCGAACGGCTGGATCTGCCGCAGGATGTGCCGATCGTTGGAATCGTGGCCGCACTTCGCCCTGAGAAACAACATGTCATGCTCGTCGAAGCGATGAGTCATGTCATCCAAAAGGTTCCCGAAGCTATGTTGGTCATCGTTGGCGACGGCGAAACTAGGCCAGCCATCGAAGAACGTGTTCGTGAATTGGGTTTAGAATCCAACGTCCGATTGTTGGGGACTCGGCGTGACGTACCCGAGTGCTTGGCGGCCATGGACGTGAAGGTGCTGTCGTCCAAAATGGAAGCGAATCCAGCGTCAACGTTGGAGGCTGGTGCCACGGGACTCCCGGTTATCGCTCCGAACGTTGGCTCGCTACCAGATACCATCATGGATAACGAAACTGGGATTCTGGTCGAACCGGACAACATTCCAAGTTTGTCGGAAGCCATTCTCCGGGTGGTCACCGACTCGGCACTCGCATCAGCGATGGGCGAGGCAGCGCGTGATCATGTTTGCCGCCGCTTTTCGCTAGACTGCATGGTGCGAGGCTACGAAATGTTGATCGAAAACCTGTATCGGGAATCGTTCCAAGGTCGCGTACTCGACCCGTCGAACTTCGATCAGATTGTCGAGAAGCGGTTGAAGCAGCTCTATGAAGCTCGACAAGCAGCGACGGTTGCCGAGCCGATTCCACAGCCGGTTGGCTAATCCGAGAAATCCAATCGGATCAATTTCCGGGCAAGCACATCAAGCTCGCGAAAGATACTCGCCCGTTCGCGAATCGACTTTGACGCGTTCGCCCTCGGAGAGATACTCGGGCACTTGAATAACCAATCCCGTCTCCAAGGTCGCAGGTTTCGATCGCTTTGTTGCTGAGTCGCCTTTGACGCCCGGATCACATTGGGTGACCAGTAGCTCGACCGTCTGCGGGACTTGAATGCCAACACACTCGTCGTTGTAAATCAGAGCCAGCAGGCCTTCCAGCTCTTCGGTGATGTACTTGCGTTCGTCTTCGATGTCTTCAAGCGGAACGGAATACTGCGAGTAGTCTTCCTGATCCATGAAGTGCATGTCGGACTGATCGGCGTACATCAACTTCACCGCACGACGCATGAAGTCGGCTTCGTCAAGCGACTCCGGTCCCTTCAGCGTGATGTCTTGCTTTTGCTTCGTAACAAGATTGCGCCCTTTGAATTTATAAAGGGTCGCTGCACCACGCGCGGACGGAGATTGAACGCTGATACCTTGAATAAGAATGGGGGCACCGTTGTAGTTTACTACGGTGCCATTCTTGATTTCTTTCGCCTGCATCGTGCCACCTATTCGTTGACGTAGGTTTCCATGAACCGAGCAAGCCTGTGGAAATCGCAGCCCGGTTCGATGTACCTGACCACGGTAACCAGCGTCTCTTGGTTAACCAACTTTTCAAAGTCGACGTAGTGCAGATCGAGCTGGCCCGAGACCGAAACCATCACGCCATTGAGACCTTCTTCGACCAATGCACGGTAGGCTCCAACACCTAACTGAGCACCAAGCATGACGTCGAAGGCATGAGGCTTGGCACAGCGAGCTTCGTAGCCAAGCTGCAAGCCGTTGACCTTCTTCTTTTTACCGGTCTGCTTTTCATAAGCGTCAGAGACCAGTTTTGCAAAGGTTCGGCCCAAGCTGACGTCGGCGATTGCAATGTGACCATGGTCGTCACGAGTAATGCCTTCCAGATTCTCCGCTGGGAGTAGTTCCGCCAAACCTTCCGCGATTGCGATGACGCCGAAGTCTTTGCCTTCTCGCTCTCGCACCAACATGGCCTTCACGATATAGCCGACCAGTCGGTCGATGTTCATGATCCGCCGCTTACGTGTCTCGCCTGTCGTCGGGTCGGTGTACTCTTCTTCGGCTTCGAAGTCACCGTAGATGTCTTCGACGCTGATGACGAGACTGGCTTCACCCGCGATGGCAGCTCCGTAAGCCAACCAACCGGCACTTCGGCCCATCAGTTCGCACATGAAGTATGCACCACCCGCTTCGGCGTCGAAGATCAGGTTCCGCAACTCGGTGGCCAAAAAGTCGGTAGCGGTGAAGTAACCGAACGTGAAATCGATTCCCATGTAGTCGTTGTCGATCGTCTTCGGCAGATGAACGACCGGGATTCGCTTTGCATCGGCCGGCAACCGATCTTGGAACATCTTGAACTTGTTCGCCGTCTTCAGGGTGTCGTCACCGCCGATTGAAACCAGGGCGTCGACATCCAGCGAACAGAGACCCTCGTAAACGCGTTTCAGCGGCGCAGATTTTTCAGGATCGTCGAAATCCGAGGCACACGTAATCATCTTCCCAGGGTTGGCTCGCGCGGTGCCAATCATGATTCCCTGAGTGTTTCGAGTTCGCTTTAAAACTCGGTTGTCGATGACCGTGTAGTCCTTGCCCAACTCCAGCGGGCTTGAGGCGTCGTAGTCGATCAGGTTCGAGTAGCCGCGGTTAATGCCAACGACCTGGATGCCATTTCGCAAGAACGAAGCTGCGGCCGTGGAGATAACGGCGTTGGCCGAAGGTGCGGGCCCACCCGCGAATAAGACGGCTGCGCGACGAATGTAAGTTTCAGCTGAGCTCATATTTTTGTTGTTGCAAGTCTTTTGCGCAAAAGGCGTTAGGCGAAACGGTTGTAGCGTCGTGAGCCCCACGGGACCCGCGCGTCCGCCGAGAAGAGCGGAGATTGTACCAAGTCCGATTTTGGCCTTAAAGGGACTGGCAAGGATCCGCTGTCGGGCCGCTCAGAACTGTGCGTCTATGTAGCTGGACAAATGCCAGGGGATCGAAATATTTGGTCAGGTTTCACTAACTGCCCGGACCCGTAAGGTCTAACACCGCTGCTAACTGTATAGACCGGCGGACTTTATGTAGGCTTCGACCGATCGGGGCGTTTGGTATCGAATTGACTTTCCGGTCTGTATCCGTTCACGCAACCGGGAGCTACTGATATCGATCTGGGGGATCTCAACCGCCAGCTCTCGAAAATGTTGCAGGCGTTTTGCATCGACTAACTCCTTGAGAATGTCGAAATCGACCGGTTTCGAGCCTGGACGATCCACCACCACGATGCTTGCGAGTCGGCAAATCTCCTCGGGCTCGCGCCAGTTTGGCAGGTCAAACAAGGAATCGGCACCCATCAAGAAAAACAGGTCGGCGTTGCTGTGTTCCTCGTTCAAGGCTCGCAGCGTGTCCACGGTGTAGCTGATGCCTCCTCGGCGGATCTCTTCGTCCCAGACGCTCAGGTTCGGATTGCCTCCGATTGCCAATTTCAGCATTGCGATGCGGTTTTCGCCGGAAGCTCGCCCTTGACCCTGTTTGTGTGGCGGAACGGCTGCGGGCACCAAACGTACTTCGTTCAAGTTAGCCGCTTCACAGCACAGTTCAGCCAGGATCAAGTGCCCGTAGTGGACCGGATCAAAGGAGCCGCCGAAAATCCCTACTCGCATCGTTCGTTCTTTCGTCCGTGATTGGTGGTCGCCGCCGGCAGTACGGGGGACTCGTTTGAGCGGTCATTCACTGGTATCGTATTTTAGCGTTGCATGCCCAACCGATTGGCCAATGAATATTCTCGCAACGCACGTGCAATCATACCCGCTCTTGCTGCCAAACAATCCATCCAGATTGACCAGCAAATCTCGCGGCAACATTGCGTGATAACGTCGCCCTGAGGCATGGATGCTGGCTACGAAACGGATTTGCCCTAAACAATGCGGCAAAAAGGATTGTGGTCGTGTCTGCCGAACAAAGAGCCCTCTTCGACGTTCAACCCGAGCAATGGGAACTGGACGATGCGCAGGAACAGCGAGTCGCAACCGTTGTCTTTGCGGAGGGCGCACCGGGCGAGTTCGATTATCTGATTCCCGAGGAACTAGACGAAGAAGTCTGCGTAGGCAAACGGCTTCGCGTTCCGTTGGGGCGGGGCAACCGAGCAACCGTCGCTTACTGTATCGAGATTGCCAACAAGAAAACGACACGCAAACTAAAGCCGCTGTTGGGCGTTGTCGATCGTGAGGCTCTGATCTCACCCAAGATGCTTCAGCTAACGCGCTGGATCGCGGAAGAATATTTGTGCTCATTCGGGCGGGTCTTGGAGACGGTTGTGCCTGCAGCCGTGCGAGGTCAGGCGGGGACCTATGTCGCCACTTTCATTTCCGTTAGTACGCGTGTTGCCGCTCGACTGACACAACTGAAGCTGCCACCCAAACAATTCGCAATCATTCAAGATCTCGCCTCCTCGCCCTCGCCAGTCTTGCAGGCGAAGCTCCTTGAACGCGTTGGCTGTACGGCGGCGCCGCTCAAGTCGCTAATTGACAAAGGATTGGTAGAAGTCGAAAAACGCCGCGTCGCTCGAATGGATATGGAGGACGATTCCGAAGGCGGTGCCGACGAGATCGAATT
>CAYQMZ010000318.1:0-8342 GCA_964418725.1 uncultured Pirellulaceae bacterium | reverse complement strand
GACCTGCTTTGCATCGCTCCCGCGACCGCGAACTTCCTGGGGAAAGCCGCCAATGGGCTGGCCGACGACCTGCTGTCCACCCTGTATCTCTGCTTCGAGGGCCCCGTCTTTATGGCCCCTGCGATGAACGTCGAGATGTGGAACAAACCTAGCGTTCAGCGAAACATCGACCTACTCAAGTCCGACGGCGTCGAAATGGTCGGACCTGGGGAAGGCTGGTTGAGCTGCCGCGTGAAGGGCGTGGGCCGCATGTCGGAAGTCACTGAAATTCTTGCCGCAGTTAACGGCAATTAGCCTGCTGTCACGGATACACGTCTAGACTGCCTTGCTGTCTCCCGCCTTCGTTCCAACATCCACGAAGACTTAGAATCCGCGGCCAACCACCGAAATCCAAAGTGCGATGAACGGGCAAAATGCGAAGAGGCAGACGAAGATACACCAGAGGCCGTTTTGAACGCGCGTAGACGAGAGCGTCCTTTCGCACGGATCCGTCATCAACAATACCAACTGCCCAATGGCGCAAGGCAGGAAAACAACAGAGATGACGCCAGGCCCAAGTAACGGTACGACAGCCGCAGCAGGCAAGTGGGTCAGAAGCACCACGTACGCCATCAGCAACGCAGTAAATACGATAATCGACCGTATCGTGAACTGGGGCATATCGCTTGTACGAACCAAGCGATCCTTGGGTTCAAAGAAGACCAACGCCCACGCTAAGCCGGCAATCAGCCAACTTTTTCTTGAACGATCTTCGGCAAGTCTCGTTGTCGCTCGTCAACTTGAACCAACCCGTCTCGCAGTCGACCAACTCGGCGAGCCCGCGCCGCAACTTCGTCCTCGTGCGTGACCATGATGATCGTTCGGCCTTCTTCGTTGAGTTTATCGAAGATGGCCAGAATCTCTTCGGTTGTTACCGAGTCCAAGTTTCCCGTCGCTTCGTCTGCCAGGATGAAGTAGGGATCATTGATCATGCTACGAGCAATCGCGACACGTTGCTGCTGACCACCGGACAGTTGCACAGGACGGTGGTCAAGTCGGTCTCCGAGCCCGACCAATTCAGCCAACTCGCGAACGCGTGATTTGTACTCCGGGCCAACCTTGCCCAGGTAATAGAGCGGTACCTCGATGTTTTCCAAGACCGTCAACTGAGCAATCAAGTTGTACGACTGGAAGACAAATCCAATCCTAGACGCGCGAATCATGGACAGCTGATCGTCATCCATTTCGCCAACGTTATCCTCGCCCAACAACAGCCGGCCGCTGGTTGGACGGTCCAAACATCCCAGAAGATTCAGCAGCGTACTCTTGCCAGATCCCGATGGCCCCATGATGGCCACATAATCGCCGACGGGCACGTCAAACGAAACGCCTCGCAAGGCGTGTACGGTTCCGCCCTTCAGTTCGTAGGCCTTCGTCAGGTTTTCGATTTTGGCGGCGCATTGCATGGCGGTTACAGCGTGGGGAAGGAAGGTGGGATGACGCGGGATGTGCCCGAACGCTTCAAAACACGTAGGCTCGTGAATCTGCGTGCAGCGACTACTCAATAAAGCTTAGTCAACTAACGTTCTCGCTTCTACCTGATCCACAGCTTCGTTCCGGCTCCACATTGTTGCGTCACGAAGGAAGAAGAAAACCGGCCAACTGAGGCTTAAAGTTCCCAGGAAATTCTCAATCCAATGCCCACTGTTGGACCACGGGTTTAGGAAACGTGATAGCAGGTCAAGTTTATTGACAATTGGTTACGAACGGTCACAGGTCCGAAATCGGACAAACATGGCACTCACTGCCAATCTCTTTGCCATGGTTCTTAAGGTGCCACATTTCTCGAGGAGCCAAGGGACTCCGGCCTAACCTATCCGAGACTCTCTTTTCCAACTTTCGCTACGAGTTTCCAAACTTCCCAATAGCTACCGCAGATCGTACTCGGGATTTTGGCGATCAAAGTCCATCTGCGAAAAGCCTGGGTTCAGCTTGATAGCCCGATACGTGTACCGCTCAAGTAACTTGGGCTCTTGAGCAGCAACCTCTCCGTCGGCTACATCGCTGGGCGGAGAATCGGCGGAGGCGTCAGGCCAATCGTACGCCTCGTAATGGACAGGAACGTTTAGTTGCTCGTCCAGCATTACGAGCGCGCGATGAAACTTCAGCTGTGGGTCGAACGTTGGGTGAGTCACACGGATTCCGCGGCAGGGTCGGCCATCGATCTCGGCGTCGTCGATGAACTCAACCACTGTCTCTACATTCAGGCGGATATCGTGTTTGATGACTTCGATCAAACGTTTCACAAGGTTCTCTAAACCAAAATCCGTCACGGGGTAACGGTTGTCTCGCATCGCCTGGGCACTGGTTGGTTTCAACGATGCCGTGACGAACGCGAACCGTTTGCCACCGTTACGAACGATCATCTCTCCATCGTTCTGGCCATCGATATACAGAACTTCTCGCCCCTTCACTCGGGATGGAGCCAGCACTTTGATGTACACACTGAAGGGAACGGCAACTTCTCCGTTGCGTGTCCGCTGGTGTCGAACTTTTGCCGTCATCAACTCGCCATCACGCAATCGGCCGCGAATGCGTTCCTGTCGAATCACGTTACACGAGTAGTCGCGTACGTTTTTCCGGAGGTGTCTGTAGCTATCGACGGCCAACTCCAGTGTCGGCCAGAGCGGATGCGACTTGTACTCGGGCTGCACGCTAACGGCCGAGGTTGGTCGCAGGACGCTACGTTGAAGCAGATTGGGACGAGCGTTCGAGCGAGCCAGTGCGTTCGTAGGCAGCTCCTGTGCGAATGCCGAGTTGGCGAGAACGAATAGGGCCGAACCAGCGATTATCAACAGGCCACGCCAGCGACGCGACGACAGGGAGCAACCTTGATGTTGCGATTCTTGACAGGTAGTGCCTTGCATAACTCACCTCTCTCTAGGTGGCCTTCGCGAGAGTTATGCGAAGTCCCGTTGTACGCTTCGTGCGGTGAATCAATCACTGACGTATCTCAGTTCACGTCGCCAGTGGCAGCCAAGTCATTTGCTTGCTTCCTCTTGGTTACCCACTGAGCACGCCACCTGTCAAACGAGAAACGTGAGCTCGAGTTCGATCGTATCGATCATGCGACCGACTGTGAGAATAGCGTTCTGCTGCTGCGGGATAGATAAAGTTTGCGTGCAAACGGCAGACGCCAACGACGCGATTTCTACAGGGCAGAAACGAATGACTCGGCGTGCAGAGATTTCAGCAGCGTCAGCCACACCGCGACGGTGAACGCACTCAACAGCGTCGTCCAAAAAACACAATCGCTCATCGTGTCGACGTCGCCATCCAACTGCATCGTCAACAGCAGCGGATTAATGGCAGCGGGTGCCGTCGCAGCCAAGACCAACACGACTCCAGGCCAGGGCCACAGTCCCATTGCGAACACAAACGCCAGCGTGATCACGGGCAGCACGACCAGCTTCATCCCGATCGCGACCGACACTAACTTCCAGTTGGGCAATCTAGCTCGATTCGCCAACTGTGCTCCCAGCGTAACGAGCGCGATGGGGACAAGACCGTCGGCGATCGTCTCGACACAGGTGATCGTCCAAGTCGGAAGACGAAGTCCACTGTCGCGAATTGCAAGTGCCGCGATTGCGCAATAAAAGTACGGGAGTCGGAAGTACTTCAGAATCGACGAAACTCCCTCGCCTTTGCCCATCGCCAACATCGCGTAGGCAATGGAGAAGATACTGAAGTTAGCGAACAGAACGATAATCGCGTGCACCTCGCCACCGCGTGGACCGAAGGCAAGCTCCGCCACTGGCAGTCCAAAGTTTCCGCAGTTGGAAAAGCTACCGGCAACCAAGACAGCGGCCAATGATTCCGTTCGCAGACCTTTCATACGCGTCAACAATTGGTAGCCGACGCCACACAGAATGAATAGCGGCACTAAAACCACAAACCCGACCTGCGCGATATCCCAAAGTGAAAGAGAGCTCTTCAGAATCCGAGCAAAGAGGTAAACGGGCACGAAGAAGTAAAGGTTCAGCGTGACCAGCGTTCGCGATTCCATTGGCCGAAATCGCTGCAGCCCAAAACCGAACGCCACAATTGCCAAGATCGGCAAGAGTGCGTTCGTAAGAATCGACAGGAAGACGGAAACCATACGCGGTGGAATGCTGGAGAGACGTGCTTTGAATTTGCGTTACACGTCCGGCAATTCCGCATCCGTCAGCATCGGAACGTTGCTGGTGTCCTCGATGACACCATGCACAACCTGCGCATCGGGGAACTTCTTCTTCAGTGCTTCGACCGCCTCGTCCGTGACATCACAGTTGCTCAACTGGATGTACATGAGGTTGGGTAACTGCTCCAAATGTTGCAAGCCAGCGTCGGTTACCTTCGTGTTCTGGAGATCGATTCGCACAAGTTCCTTCAGACCGGCGAGACTTGGTAGTCCCTCATCGCTCACGGCTGTGTCGGTCAGATTTAGCTGTCGAAGTTTGGCGAGCTTCGCTAGATGAGCCAAACCGGCGTTCGTCACGTCGGTTCCGTGCAGCCCAAGTTCCTCGACATGAACGAGTTCAGCCACATTCGCGAGCCCCGTGTCGTCCAACTTCGAACTGCTGAAATTCAGCATCTTTAGATTAGGAAATTCCTTTACGTGATGAACGGCCGAAGCAACATCCGGATGGGCATGAAAGTCCAAGAAGGTCACTTCTCCTTCGGAATCACAACTGACCATCACACCAGCTTCACCCGCGGCCTTTGCTGCAGCCTTGTATTTGGCGGCCGGTGTACCACGATCGCTCAGCTTCGAACTAGGTGCCGAACCGCACCCCGAAATCGAAAAGCAAACAGACGCGGCGAGGCAAGCGATCCACAGCGGCAGATTGCTTCGCAGCAGTGGCACATCGAAGTTGTTGGTGTTGTTGATTGTGAATTTCATTCTGGCAATCGTCCTGTTTCGACCGGCGGTAGTGATGAGGACAACGATTTGAGAAACTCGACCAAATCGGACTTCTCAGCTCGCGAAAGGGATAGTTTGGCGAGTGGCCGTTCGCCTGACTCAAGTTCTTCGCCACCTCGATCAAAGAAATCAATCACTTGTTCGAGCGTTCCGAAGGTGCCATTGTGCATATATGGCGGGGTCTTCGCTACATTGCGAAGCGACGGTGTCTTGAATGCGAAATCATCGCCATCAGCGTCGGTGACCTGCTTTCGACCGTGATCGGTGTAGTCATTAAGCCGATGGGTTCCCAAGTTGTAGTACTGTTCATCGGTAAAGTTCCGCCCGTCGTGACAAGAGTTGCATGCCAGTCGCTCACTAAAAAACAGCTCTTCGCCGCGCCTCGCGGACTCGGTCAGCTCACCACGATCCCACGCAGACGGTTCCGTCACGAGTGCTCGTTCGAAGCTGGCCAACGCCTTGCAAATGTTCTCATAGTTGAGCTCCCCAAACACACGTTGGAATTGCAGTCGATATCCAGGGACCGCCTGGATGTTCGCCGCGGACTGTTCAGGAGACGAGTTCATTTCGAATGGATTTTCGATCGGACTCAATGGTTGAGCTTCTAAGTTCTCCGCACGACCATCCCAGAATTGTTCCTCGCCCAAAACGCGATTCAGCACGGGCAACACGTTGCGACCGATCTCGGGCATCACCTGGTAACTGCCAAAGGACTGTCGAGGTTGATGGCACGTGGCGCAACTGAACGTCCCAAATCCGGAGAGTCGTTTATCAAAAAACAATTGCCTCCCTAATTCGATCTTGGCTCGTGTGAGCGGATTGTCATCCGGGATTAAATCTTCGATCTCGATATCCGGCTGCTGTAAATGCGCGGGCAAGACGACATCTAATGGCTCATGATTCCTTGGATCGTCAAGCCACAAGTTGAGCTCAGCGATCGACAACGGACCACTTCCGGGAACACCATGCGTCAGGCTGTGCGATCCAAGCTCCAGCTTTCCATCACGCATTCGATCCGGGGCAACAGTTCCGGACTCGTCCGGTAGGGACGAAATTTCTGTTGCAGTTTTTGAATGCCCCCCACAACCGGCGAACCACACAAACGACAACGCCAGTACGACGCTTTTGCCCCGTTTTCTCCAACTCTTCGCAGTGCAGACAGCGTTGATCGGGTTCATTTGTCACCAGCCGATGGGCTTACCTTGAAGAATTGTCGTTAGCGTAGAGCTTTACGCGGGCACTGAAAAGAACGACAATGTCAATGCAGAACAGGCAGCGGCAATTTGTCAACTCTCCTTTAGACATTCAATCGGGCGCTCGAACACCACGCGAAGCACGCGCAACTTCCGACCTGAAATTGCGATCAGCCGGTTACTACCGAGCGGCCTCACTCGTTCCGAGAGGAAACTATGGCCAAATCTTCAAAGAACCGAGCGTTCACGTTGGTTGAACTGCTCGTCGTTATCGCGATCATTGCGATGCTTGTCACTTTGCTGTTACCTGCCGTTCAAAGTGCACGTGAAGCAGCACGTCGAACCCAATGTAAGAACAATCTGAAGAACATCGGATTGGCGATATTGAACTACGAAAGTGCTCAAGGCATCCTGCCCGCAGCCGTTCAATTCGACGAAGGACAATTGCCTCAAAGTAGCGACCTGTTTCGTGAGAACTGGGTGATCTCAATCTTGCCTTTCATGGAAGAGCAAGGTGTCTACGATTCGTTCGATCTGACGCTGCCAATCTCCAGAAACGAAAACCGGATCGGCAGAGGCACGACGATACCCTCGATGCTTTGCCCAACAGATGGCAACTCGGAAATCCCATTCGCTGGAACGTCCAACTCCGAAGGTGACGGCTGGGCACGCGGCAACTACGCAGCCAACGGAGTGAACGAACGAATTGACCAGGCTGATAAAGCGTGGGCCGATTCGACTAAACGCGGTGTGATGGGCGTGAATCAGGCCGTCAAGCTAAAGCAAGTCATCGACGGCACAAGCAAAACGATGTTGGTGGCTGAGATTCGCATCGGTCTAACCCCGAAAGATCGCCGTGGTACGTGGGCGATGGGAACTGCCGGCGCGAGTGCCTTGTTCTGGCACGGCTATGGCGGAGACGACAATGGGCCTAATGCTGCGAACGATAGTTCCGACGATGTCGAAGGATGCCAGGCCGTAACCGATACGATGGGCATCGACACCATGCGTCGCCAGAAGATGACTTGCTGGCTGCCATGCCCCAGTTACCAGGCCACCGCTCGAAGTCAGCACGACCCAGGCGGCGTTCAAGCTGTGTTCCTTGACGGTAGCGTCCACTGGATCGACGATTCAATCAACACAACGGGCCCATGGGGCGGTTGCTGTGGTGTTTGGGATCGCTTGATCGCAAGTGCTGACGGAACACCTTTCCAACTGAACGAATAACGACGGCGACGAATAGCATGCATGAAATGAGATTGTTTGCGACCCTGTGTCTGGTCGGCTTGTGCGTCGGTTGCGGGAGCCGCATGGATTTGCATCCCGTCACCGGCAAGGTGCAGTACCCAGATGGCTCCATACCACAAGGTGAAATGGCCACAGTCACCTTCGTGCCTACCAATCAAATGGAAGGCAAAGGAGCATCTAGCAGCATCGAATCAGACGGCACGTTCGAGTTATGGACGTTGGAACCGGGCGACGGAGGAGCGTTGGCAGGCGACTATCGCGTCACGTTCAGCATTACCAACGGCTATCCCAACCTGAAGCATCAGGTAGCCAGAGAGTTCACCGATCTCAGGGAGACTCCGTTTGAGGTAACGGTGGAAGCCGGCAAAGATAACTTCTTCGAATTCGAGGTTGAGAAGCCTGGAAAATCGAAAAAGCGTCGTAAATAGATCGCTCGCGGATTGATTCTATGAGCGATGGCCACGATTCCTCCGGCGGAGGAGCAGGCAATCAGGACGGACCAAAACTCTCATGTTTGCTCCGACTGATGCTGATCTTCTCCGTCGCGTTCGGCGTCGCAATACTCCTAGCGTTGATCCGCTACTTTCCGGTCCCTGAACACACCAACTTCTGGGACTCGGCCTTCGACACAGGCCACATTCTGATCTTCGGTTCGCTCACTGTTTTGCTGCTGGTAGGTTCGGCGATCACGGCAGGACGGCGTGGACTTTTCGGTCAGTATCTCGTCTGCGGTCTGGTTTCGCTGGCCATCGGAATTGGTGTCGAGTATTGGCAGCAATTCAATAATCGATCGTCTGAGTTGATCGACGTTGTGAACGATCTAATCGGCATCGTTTCATTTTCGATGCTGTTCGCGATTTTCGATCTTCGCATCCCCGAACCGCGCAAGGGTTGGATGAAACGCGGGTTCCTGCTGCTGGCCTCGGTCGCGCTGATTCTGTTGGGCTGCATTCCATTGT
>CAYQMZ010000317.1:0-8353 GCA_964418725.1 uncultured Pirellulaceae bacterium | reverse complement strand
CCGTAGAGGTCGTTGATGTCGACCTGTCCGAAACGGAACTGACTGAAGGCGAATTGCCTCCCGGCCTGTCGCTCGACGACGACGGGAATTTGGTGTTCGAAGGCGAACTCCTACCTGATCCAGGTTTCGAGTTTCCGGGTTTCGAATTCAGCTTAGATGCATGGGCACCAGTCGAAATCGCCGAAGGTGAACTGCCCGACGGCGTCACGATAGGTGCGGACGACGAGCTAGTGTTCCCGGAAGGAGTCGACCCATGGGAAGGAATCACGGTCGGCCCGGAACACGAGATGGAATTGCCAGAGGGCGAATTCGACTTCGGTTTCTGTCCAGTGATCGAAGCAGTTGAAGGTGAGCTACCTGAAGGATTTACCATTGGCGAAGACGGCGAATTGCTCGACGCCGAAGGCAACCTTGTGGAAGTCTTCGACATTGATAATGCCCTAGCGGAAACCGACCTTCCGAATGCCGATGCCACTGCGGAGCCCGACGAGTCTCAAGCTACGTCTCGGTTAACCGCCACCCGAACCACCTCCGCACTCGTCGCAACGGACCTAAATCAGGACGGCAGCACTAACTTCTCCGACTTCCTTGTCCTGAGTGGTCTGTTCGGTCAGGAAGTAGATGCAGCATTTGCAGACGGGGATCTGACAGGCGACAGCATCGTTGGCTTCGATGACTTCCTCGTGTTCGCAGCGGAATTCGAGCTGTAAACCGAATCGTTCTGCGATTCGCCGATATCCCGTTCGACCGCGGTGGCTGAAAAGCTGCCGCGGTCTTTTCGTTGGATGCGAAGTCTTTGATCGCGAGCGTATACTGATGCCACGAATTTCAATCGCGATTCCCCTCCCGCCTCGCAGACATTGCAATGAAGCTTCCGACCTACCGACTGTTTGCCATTCTTCTTCTGTTCACCGGCGCGACGCTGGCTGATGACTGGAAGCTAAAGCCGCTCAAGTACAACAATCCGGGGCTGGTCGTCGACTTGGGCGTGGGGTTATGGGCTTGGCCAATGCCGATGGACTACGACGGCGACGGAGACCTCGATCTGTTGGTAGCTTGTCCCGACAAACCATCGAATGGAGTTTACTTCTTCGAAAATCCATCGAACGACCCCAAGGTCAAGACTCCCGTATTCCTTCCGGGGAAACGAGTTGGACCGGCGGGGCACAACATGCAAGTCAGCTACGTTGGAGGCACCCCGCGTGTGCTGAAAGAAAACAAATGGCTTGTTGAAGCTATGAAAGGTGATCTGGAGACTTCAGTTAACGTCTACCCCAATCCCAAGTTCCACGAAGGCAAGACACGAGGCCGCATGTGGCGGTTCGTCGACTACGACGCGGACGGTGACCAAGATTTGGTAGTCGGTGTGGGCGACTGGTCTGACTACGGTTGGGATCATGCCTACGACAGTCAGGGGCGATGGCAAAATGGGCCACTACATGGCTATGTCTACCTGATCGAAAACCTGGGTGACCAAAAGAAGGCTCGGTATTCCAACCAACCTCGTCGCATTCAAGCGGCTGGCGGCGATATCGACGTCTATGGGTGGCCGAGCCCGAACTTCGCAGACTTTGATCGAGACGGTGACCTCGATCTAATCTGTGGCGAGTTTTTAGATGGCTTCACGTGGTTCGAAAATGTGGGTACCGCCAAGTCGCCAAGTTATGCAGCAGGACAACGGTTACTCAATCCGGCTGCAGAGAAGCTGTCGATGGATCTGCAAATGATCACACCCACAGCAATTGATTGGGATGCCGATGGCGACCAGGATCTGATCGTAGGTGACGAAGACGGTCGCGTTGCTTTCATAGAGAACACCGGGCAGTCGCGGAAGGGCATGCCGATCTTCAAGAACCCCGTCTACTTCCAACAACAAGCCGACACATTGAAGTGCGGAGCCTTGGCGACGCCGTATGCATTCGATTGGGACGGAGACGGTGACGAAGACATCCTTTGTGGCAACACAGCGGGCTACATTGACTTCTTCGAGAATCTTGGCGACGGAAAAGACGGTATGCCAAAGTGGTCTGCGCCGCGACATCTTTCGGTAACACGCGAGGAAGGCAAACAAGTTCCGTTTCGCATCCAAGCGGGACCATCGGGATCGATCCAGGGTCCATGCGAGGCGAAATGGGGCTATACGACCTTGTCGGTGGCCGATTGGGACGCCGATCAGGATCCGGATATCATCTTCAACTCGATCCACAGTCGCATCGGCGTACTCAGAAATGATGGAGCGACTCTCGTAGAGGTTGGAACTGAAACAGATCCGGCTAGTCCCGAGGCTCCACCGCGTTGGTACTGGTGGAAAACGAAATCAGATTCAGCTCTCACGCAGTGGCGTACCACGCCCGTGGCCGTCGACTTCGACACTGACGGACGGTTGGATATTGTCGCATTGGATCAAGAAGGATTTCTGACACTACGTTCGAACGGCGGGGAAGCGACTCGCATTTTCGTGGACGAAGACTTATCGCCCATTCGCTTGAATGCTCGGTCGGCTGGTCGGTCGGGCCGAGTCAAGCTGGCCGTTGCCGATTGGGACCAAGACGGACGCAAGGACATTATCGTCAACTCTGAGAATGCAACTTGGTATCGCAACTGCAAGAACGTTGACGGCCGCATCGTTTTGAAACGTATTGGAAACCTGGCGAATCGCAACGTGGCAGGACACACCTCAAGCCCAGCGGTCTGTGACTTCGACGGTAACAGTACGCCCGACTTGCTGGTCGGCGCAGAAAACGGTCGGATCTATCACATACGACACGAAGACTGCAAAGTCTGGCCAGAAGCTGATCTTCAAGCTCGCCCAGCTAAGACGCAAGAGGCGAGCAGGTTTCCAGGTTTGGTTAGCGAAGACTTTGTATTTACCAAAGCGTCGTTTCCACAATGCCATGCTTCGTCGATTTGCGAGACATCACGCGGCGTCGTAGTGACCTGGTTTGGTGGAACCGAAGAGAAAGCCAAGGACGTCGGCATTTGGGTCAGCTACAACGATGGCGGCGGATGGTCATCGCCCCAAGAATGGGCTAACGGCATTCAGCACGCGAACCATCGACATCCGTGTTGGAATCCAGTCCTTTACCAATCTCCCGGTGATGGACCGTTGCTTTTGTTCTTTAAGGTTGGCCCCACACCTCGCGATTGGTGGGGCGAGATGATGGTCAGCTACGATCGCGGTCGTACTTTTCGAGATCGTCGTCGGCTGCCGGAGACGATTGACGGCCCAGTACGCTGCAAGCCAATTTTGCTGGACGACGGCAGGACTCTGCTCTGCGGATCTTCGACTGAATACGACGGATGGCGCGTGCATTTCGAATCGATCCAACTACTTGCTGGCCAGCCGAGCGGTGTGTGGAATCGCGTTGGACCGATAAATACAGCAGACGAATTCAATGCTATCCAGCCGACGTTTCTTCGTCACCAAGACGGGCGACTTCAAGTGCTCTGCCGGACGAAGGAAAGTGTTATCGCAAGCAGCTTCTCAAATGATCAGGGGCAGACCTGGTCGAAATTGAGCCCAACAAATCTGCCAAACCCTAACTCGGGCGTCGATGCCGTCACATTGAAAGACGGTCGACATCTACTGATCTACAACCACTTGGACTCTGGCAAATCAGGATGGGGACGCCGTGGCTTGCTGAATCTAGCGATCTCCAACGACGGTGTTACCTGGAACGCGGTCGGTGAGCTCGAGCGAGAGAAAGATGCCGAGTTCAGTTACCCGGCGATGATCCAGGCGGCCGACGGATTGGTCCATATGAGCTACACGTGGAAACGACAGCGCATCAAACGGGTCGTCCTTGATCCCAAAGGCATCAAGGTTGGCGCCGAACTAAGTCTCGACGCATGGCCAGAATAACTGTTTGGGAGTTCAAACAGCCCGGCAGATATGAACGCTTGACCACTATACAAGATCCGCGGGAATCGGCTGGCTGTTAATCCAACGCGAGTGCGTGGAGTTTGCGGGCAGGACTCGCATGCTAAGTGTCGGGGTGATTTGCCCATTCTGTGACTCGAACAATTTTTGTTGAGCCTACGCGACACTTACAGCGCGTTGAATCGAAAAAACAACGCGATTGTCGCAGCCGTGATTCGCTTCTCCACATCAGTGATGCACCCGCAGGACAGGTTGCATTCGGGAGCGTTGCAATGACTCCACGAAAGGCAAGTGCGGTAATTGGAAAGCTACTTTTCCGTATCAAGCGTGCGAACTCTCTCACGCTCGAATGCGGAGAACGAGCATGCCCAACAACAAACTTTCAAGAACCCAACTGCACCTGAAGCGTGCGGAACTCCTTGAAAACCGAACGGTGCTGAGTGGAGCGGCCATCGTTCAACCTTTCTCAAACGTTGACTACTTTGGTGATGCGTCAAAAGACTGGGCGTTGAACGCGGTGAATGCGCCCGAGGTGTGGGCGCAAGGTTACAGCGGCGAAGATATCGTGATCGCCGTGATTGACACGGGTGTCGACGTTTATCACGAAGACCTAGTGCACAACATCTGGACCAATGATGGCGAGATCCCTGGCAACGATATCGACGACGACCGAAATGGCTTCGTCGATGACGTTTACGGCTGGGACTTTGTCGATCAGGACAACGATGTCGCGGATGCGTCGGGACACGGAACAGCGGTAAGCGGCGCGATCGCTGCTTCACGTAACGACGTAGGTGTCACCGGTGTCGCGTACAACGCTGAAATCATGGTGATCCGCGTGCTGAATGCAGATGGGGTTGGCTCGCAACTCGATATCAGCGCCGGAATCCGATACGCAATTGCGAACGGTGCCGACGTCATCAACATGAGCCTCGGCGGAACACCGTCCAAGCGAATCTCGTCTGCCTTGAAGTACGCAGAAACGCAAGGCGTCTTCGTCGTGGCTGCCTCCGGAAACGATGGATTCGATGAGCCCGAATTCCCGGCCGGCTACAGCGCAGAGTTTGGAAATGTAATCTCAGTCGGAGCATTCAAGAGTGACTTTGAATTGACGGACTTCTCGAACACCGTCGGAGACACCGGCGCGATTCAGGTCGAAGCTCCCGGCCAAAACGTTTACTCGACGATGCCGGACGATCTTTATCAGTACACATCGGGAACCAGTATCGCTGCTCCCTTCGTATCCGGCGTCGTCGCGCTCGCCATGTCGGCAAACCCTGATCTGTCGGCCGAGGAAATCCGAGACCTCGTGACTGCCGGAGCGGATCTCGAGATTGCCTACTCGGATAGCAACGGGGGACTGAACGCAGCAACAACGGTAGCGTTGGCTGCCGCCCAGGCGGCCCCTGAACAAACCGTCGCCGCCGAGGCGGAAGCAGATCCCGAACCTGAGGCGACGGAACAGACTTCGGAAGCAGATGCAACCGTGGATGAATCGGCCCCGGACGAACAGACTTCGGCTGACGATGCGTCGGCGGAAGGCGAAAGTCCCAGCGGCGAAACCACCGAGCCAACAACCACACCAGGCGATCCAAGTACGGAAGATCCAGATACGGAGGCGCCGAAACCAGAAATAGAAGATCCCACGAATTCAGAAGCCGGTGAGCCATCCAATGAGTCGGAAGCACCTAGCCAGCCGATTACAGACAGTGGCGAAGAGAACGAAGTTGATCCATTCGCAGAGATCACGCTGGCCCATTTGGGCGACATCGATGGTAATGGAGAAGTTGACTTTGGAGACTTCCTCACGTTCTCTCGCAACTTCGGTGACGCCGTCGAACAGGCGGGTATCTTGGGCGACCTCGATCGGGACGGAACCGTCGGCTTCAACGACTTCCTCACATTCTCTCGCAACTTCGGTCTAACGTTGGACGAGGTATTTGCGGCGGAAGAGTCTGATCTGCTGACCGAGTCGATGTCGGACCAAATGTTTGATGAGTAGCCTCTAATCTCCGCCACACAAAGCCCGATCCCCAAACGCGAAGCGCGGCGGAGCAGCCGCAGACGGCTGCGTCGAGCGGCATTCGACCGACTGCAATTCTGTGGTAAGTTGTGCCCATCAACGGCCGCCCATGTGGATCCACGCAACGGACGGCATTCGGAAACGAACATCGGACGAGGCGTGTTGCGATGCACTACGAATTTTTCAAACAGCTTGCGGGTATTCTCAATTCACAGCAGGCACGCAGCGTCATTCTCAGCGGTAACGTGTACGACCTGTTCTACAGCGGAACGGAGTACGTTCCCCTGATTCCGTTTGTCTCTGGCAAGTCCGCAGTCAAAGGTCTTGTCAGGATCGTCTACGAACAGAACGGTCCAATCCGATTCCTTGAAGGACGTGACAAACTGAAGAATGCCTGGATCGCTTGGAAGTCCGGTGTCGATCCCGACACACTGTTGGTGAAAGGATTGCAGCAGAAGGGCAAATCCGACTTTGACATGTTGTCGACGCAGTTCGATCGATTGATGATCGACGCGATCGGGAACCCCACGTTGGCACTCGAAACGATGCGTCAGCTTTCGATTTGTTCTCGTGAGCACCTGTCCGGGAACTTGCTGATTATCATCGAGGCAGCCGATATGGTGCTGCCGGCTGGCAGTGGCGACGTCGCGTCGCTCAATGACAAGCAGCGCCACCGCGTTGCGATTGTCCAAGACTGGTTTAGCGACCCGGCGTTTATGAACGGCGGTGATTCCGTCGTGCTGGTCGCGGAATCAAAAAGCCTTGTTCACCCACGCGTGTCACGTTTGCCTCAGGTTCTGAATGTCGAGGTGTCGTCCCCCAATAAAGAAAAGCGTCTCCACTTCATCAAGCACTTCAGTGAAAACGCGGAATTCAAGCCAAAGATGTGGTCGACGGAGGAGGACTTGGCCGCGTTTACTGCGGGGTTGTCCGTGCACGCATTACGCCAACTGCTGCTTGGTGCCAGTTATTCCCGGGAAGAATTGCATCCCAACGACATCGTTGGCAAGGTCGAAGAATTCATCCAAGCTCAGGTTGGCGAAGACGTCATCGAGTTCAAGAAGCCAGAACATCGTCTATCTCATGTGAAGGGCAATTCTCGCCTCAAGGAATTCATTGAACAGGAACTGCTGCCTCGATTTCGCGCTCCCAAGGACAAGGCGTTGAGCGGCGCGGCGGTGGCCGGCCCCATCGGAGGTGGCAAGACATTTATCTTCGAAGCCGTCGCCAGTGAAATGGATGTTCCCGTACTTGTATTGAAGAGTATCCGCAGCCAGTGGTACGGCCAGACGGATGTGATCTTCGAGCGATTACGACGTGTACTGGAAGCACTAGAAAAGGTAATCATCTTTGTCGACGAAGCGGATACGCAATTCGGAGGCGTCGGCAAGGAAGCTCATTCGACCGAGCGACGTTTGACTGGCAAGATTCAGGCAATGATGTCAGACCCCAAGTTAAAAGGGCAAGTGATCTGGTTGCTGATGACAGCTCGTATTCACCTGCTCTCACCAGACATTCGTCGCCCAGGACGAGTCGGGGACCTGATCATTCCAGTGTTGGACCCGCAAGATGACGATCGCAAAGAGTTCTTGGACTGGGTGGCAACCGCTGTGATCGACAACGTCACGGAAGAAGACATCAACAAGCTGGACGAACTGACACCTGGCTATTCAGCAGCCGCGTTTGCTTCGCTTCGTTCACAGTTGAAGGCAGCAGAATGTAAGACGATCGACGACGTGATCAAAGTCGTCGAGGATCAGATTTTGCCGGCCATCGGGCAGACTCGTCGTTACCAAACGCTTCAAGCACTCGTGAACTGCACGCGACGCTCGCTCTTACCCGATCCGAAAGTGACCGAGGAAGATCGAGAAAAATGGCAGGCAGAGATCCGTCACCTCGAGTCGCTAGGAATCAACTAGCCCCAATCCTTCGCTAACGCCGTGTCACATCACATTTTGCAGAACCCTCCCTGAGAATGTTGTTCAGAGGAGGGCAAATGACGCACAGTCAATTCGGACGCGTCGCTCTAAAGCTGCCGAAGCACTAGATGTTGGCGAACGGTGTCTTCAAATCCAGCTTGTCACCCATTTGCTCTTGGAGCTGCAGCAATCGCTGGAAGAGCCGTTTCTTCGTTCGTCGATGCTCTGGCTTGTCCGCCAAGTCGACACGTTCCAACGGATCCGCTTCCAAGTTGTAAAGTCGTGATCTTGCGGCACCTGGATAGAGGATTAGTTTGTATCCATCCAGCGTGACGGATCTTTGCAGTTGCAGATAGGCTCCGTAGATCGCATCGTAAACGTGCTCGGTCTTTTCACCGCGTGCTACTGGCATCACGCTGGTGAACTCGACATGATCAGGCTTTTCCACACCGGCTAGGTCAAGCGTCGACGCGGTGATGTCTTGCAAGTAGACCGGAGCATCAATCCTCTTGCCCGCTTCCAGATCAGGTC
>CAYQMZ010000316.1:1695-8357 GCA_964418725.1 uncultured Pirellulaceae bacterium | reverse complement strand
GTTCAGACTTCTTCTGTGGTCTGACCTTTCCCGTCGACGACAAATTCGCTTCGTTCGTGTGTGGCGGTTGGGGCGGCTCGGTATGCGGCATCTCCAGCATTGACGGAATGGACGCATCAGAAAACACGACCACGGCATACAAGAACTTCAAGAACGGCCAGTGGTACAAAGTCCGCGTACGTGTGACGCAAGAACGATTGCAGGCCTGGATCGACGACGAACTCTTCGTAGACGAAGAGGTATCGGCTGATCGTCTCTCAACACGAATCGAAATGGATCGTTGCCAACCCATGGGGATCGCGAGCTTCGACACCCAAGCCGCGATCCGAAACATCCGCGTTCGCGATGTCGAAGGACCTCAAGAGGCAGCCAAGAGCGAATCGGATAACGAATGATCACATTTCTGTCCAACGCGACTGAAATGTGATCCTCGGTCGCCCGTTCTGCTTACTCAAAAGCGTACGGGTACCCGGAGAAGGTGGACAGGATTCGAACCCGCTGACTGCGGAAGGCGGGCTCCGAATTGATGTACCAAGGTCGCTGCGAAGACGATCGGTAGCTTCTGTTCACCGTCGGCGTTCGAGAGGTGACGGCTCTTTGGTTCGTTTGACTACGGTACACATAGTTGGACCGCTGCGTCGCGACTCGATTCCGTGTGCGGCTTCGCCAGCGGCTGCCAACACCTGCATCAACGTAGGTTTGAAATCCAAAGATCAGGACGAGTGCAGCGATTGCAGAACTTTTGAACATCGTATTTGCCTCTCGGTAGATTCCTGCAGCGGTCGAAACTAGTTTGCTGAGTCGTTAGTTCTAGATAGTAGGGCCCGGTTCCTACCGGCCTTTGTGTGGTCTAGCTCCTGTTTTGTCCGGTAGGAACCGGACCTACGAATCAAATTCGATAGATTCTTGCAGCGGTCGAAACTAGTACATCCAATTGTTGCGGCGTTCAAGCGAAAGGCAAATCCGAGAGAGAGCCTACTCACCAAACAATTTCGTTGCGCACTGAGCGAGTCCTTTGAGGTCTAGCTTTCCCGTTCCGAGTACTGGCATCTCTGGAATCTCGGCGAAGCAATCGGCGGCAGGAATGAAGAGGTTTGGAAAGCCAAGTCCTTTGAGGTGTTCGATGATCTCATCGGGGGACTTGTCAATCTTCGTATGTAGGATGACGAGCTTCTCGCCCTTCTTCGCGTCCGGAACGGCGGAGACAGCAACCGACGGTCCGGCTTCTTCGTCCATCCCGACGAACGCCTGAACCGCGTCTTCGATTTTGATATGAGGCACCATCTCGCCGCCGATCTTAGAGAACCGGCTCAAGCGACCTGTGATGTGGATGAAACCGTCTTCGTCCAGCCGCGCGATGTCACCTGTCTTGTACCAACCATCCTTCAAAACCTCGGCGGTCTTCTCCGGGTTGTTCAAGTAGCCCTTCATCACGTTGGGCCCCTTAATCCACAGCATGCCAGGTTCGTCGACGCCCAACTCTTCGCCCGAATCGACATCCACAACTTTTGCGCTGACACCAGGGATACATCGCCCGACGGACCCCTCGCAAATCGTCTTTTGATGGGAACCGCGGTCTCGGCTAGGCGGAACGTTGACGGATACCAATGGAGATAGCTCGGTCGTTCCGTAACCTTCCACGGGACGAACGCCAAACTTCTCTTCGAATGCGTCGCACAGATCGACCGGCAACTTTTCGGCACCGGCAAGGACGGCATCCAGTTTTCCAAAGTCCTCCTTGGGGACGCGACGCAGATACGACCGCAAGAAAGTCGGCGTAGAAACGAGAATTGTTCCACCGTGTTTGCCTGACAACTTCCCAACTTGTCGCGACTCGAGTGGGTTCGGGTGGTAGACCGCTTTGATGTCCAATGACATTGCGGTCCACAGCGTGACGGTGAAGCCCATCGAATGGAAGAACGGCAAAATCCCAATCAGGACGTCTTGCGGATCAAGCCCCACGACTTGGTCGATTGCTTCGATATTTGACGCGACATTCGCATAGGTCAGCATCACGCCTTTTGGTGTGCCGGTCGAGCCAGAGGTGAAGATGACCGTTAGCACGTCATCCTTGTCGATGGAGTTCAGCCCCAGCATTGACGAGAGGATTCCGCTTGGCACCGCGTAGGCACTCAGTACGCCGACAAGTTTGTCAGCCAGCGAAACTTTCTCTTTGAAGTCTTCCAAGTAAACGACATCGCATTTCAAATCGAAGTCGAATTTCTCCATCACCTTTCGTGATGTGAGGACATGCTTGATCCCAGCAACTTCGATGCACTGATTCATGACGGCGGAAGAGACCGTGTAATTCAGGTTCACTGGAATCCGCTTGTCCAGCACCACGGCCATGTTGGTCAACGCACCGGCAACCAGGGGAGGCATCAAGATCCCAACATGTTGCTCGTCTTGGGTGAAGACATGCTTTTTCAGCAAACGTCGCAAAATCAGGGCACGCATCAGCGTCTGGCCACCGGTCACGTCGTTGCCCATCGAGTCGGCCATCTTCGATACAAACATTCGCTGTTTGCATCGTCGCACCAATGCATCGGAAACAGAGATCATGTTTTGCCTTCTTTGCTCGAGTGCATGTGCCCCCATGGCTTCAACGGCTCGTCGAACCGTCGCTGCCGTGGGCACGTCTGTGATTGGAGGACCGAAGTAGACATCAATTCTACGACGCGAGAGCTGCGGAAGTTTCCAAAAGAACTTGCCACCCGAAAAGCTGAAAATACTGCCCCATAGGCCGTCCAGGAACACTGGGACAACCGGAGCATTGGCCTTCTCAAGTGCCTTCATCATCCCAGGTTTGAATGCCTGAAGTTGTCCGTTGCGCGAGATACCGCCCTCCGGAAAAATGCAGACCGCTTCGCCCTCTGTTAAGTATTGGCGAGCCTGCTTCAGTGCTTTGACGATGGACTTCGGCCCCGGCCCAATCAAAATCACTTTCCAAATCAGGCCAAGTCGATTGATCCATCCGGCCTGAAAATTCCCCGCGTACACAAGCGTGCACAAGTGGCGAGGCGTGATGAACTGTATAAGGAATCCGTCCAGCCAGGAGAGATGGTTGGGAGCAATCAGCACAGCCCCTTTGTCCGGAACGTTTTCCACGCCGTGCACATGAATCCGATAGCGAAGCTTAAAGAAAAGCCAGAAGAAAAAGTACGTGAAGCGAATCGGTGCTAGCCAGATTCCCAAAACAAAGATCAAGGGAATTGCCGCAAGTAACCCGACAACACAAAGTGTGGCTAGCAGCCAGATATTGACAGCAAAAAGACCACCTATCGGCGAGAAAACGGCAATAGCGTGGCCGTCGTATGCGAATACGTTCGTAGTGGAAAACAAGGAAGCCCTCTCTGCGAGGTGTAGGAAGGTCATAACAGTCGCCGCAAATGAGATACCCAGGTTCGCAAGGATTTTCCCACCCAAGACCAGTACCTGAACACTTCAAGCATCGGGAGTCAATCGTGAAACGATTCTCAAATTTTGCCTTCGGCCTTCTATTCGGGGCTGGATTGATGTTCGTCGGTTTGAAGTACCATATCGTTCGTGCTAACGACGGCCTGCACATGGTCCCCAAAACGACGGCGAAACTCGGATCGGTCTATTCCGACCTCCGAACGTTCACCGTACGCGATTGGCAGGACCGGCAGGAGTTACTGGCTGACATTACCAGGTCCAACGATCGGCAACTGCAGGAGCAAGTGGCTCGCGCGGCGTTGGGCAACCAGCTGAATCAAGCGTTAGATAGATCGTGGGATCAGTGGGGCGGGAACTTGCCGTAGCCACAGCTTCTTTTGTCTGAACTCGGGTGCGTTGTTTCCAAGTAGTGGTTGCAGACCGAGCGATACACTGACGACTGTCTTGAATCGTGCGATTGGTGTCCCATCCGCCTTTAAGGCTGGGATCGGTTGGAAGCGAGAGCCGTCAGGACTCGCGACATTTCACGCTTCGCCCCATTGTTGGGTTTCGCCATGAGAATTCTCGCGCTCGAGCCATTCTACGGCGGCAGTCACCAAGCCTTCTTAGATGGTTGGCGTGAGCACTCCGAGCATGACTTCACGGTACTGGGCCTGCCTGCCTTCAAATGGAAGTGGCGGATGCGTCACGCGCCGGTGACTTTCGCGCAGCGAGTAAGCTCGGAGGAGTTCACCGGCGATCAGTGGGATGCAATCTGGTGCAGCGACATGTTGAACCTGCCCGAGTTCTTGGGCTTGGTCAGCCGCGTCGATGTGACGTGCTTGCCGACCGTCGCGTACTTCCACGAGAACCAACTGACGTACCCGGTACGTGACCCGCGCGAACGCGATTTGCACTTCGCGTATTCGAACTTTACGACGGCATTGGCCGCCAATCGTGTTTGGTTCAACTCCGACTTTCATCGGCGTGATTTTCTCAAGGCACTCCGCACGTACTTGAAACGGATGCCGGACTACCAGGCGCCTGAGCTTGTCGACGTGATCGGCGAAAAGTCGGAAGTGCAGTACCCGGGTGTTCTTCCTCTCCCGCCCAGTGAAGCACGACCGTCAGCAATGCGCGACACGGACAGTCCTCTGCAAATCGGTTGGACCGGACGGTGGGAGCATGATAAGAATCCTGAAGACTTCTTTGCTGCCCTCAGACTTCTGAAGCAACAAACGATTCCGTTTCAAATCGCTGTACTCGGCGAGTCGTTTCAAAACGCACCCGAGTGCTTCGGATTGGCGAAAGAAGAATTCGGAAACGAGATCGTTGCCTGGGGCTACCTCGATTCACTGGCGGAATACCGCGATCGATTGAGACAACTGGATGTTATCGTTTCGACCGCGAACCACGAGTTTTTCGGGATCGGCGTCGTCGAAGCGATTAGTGCTGGAGCCCTTCCATTACTACCGAACCGGTTGGCCTATCCGGAGGTCATACAGAAGTTGGGCCTCAACGCGGAATTGCATCTCTATGACGGTTCGGTTGTGCAACTTGCAGAGTGTCTGCAGCGGCTTGCTCAGGAGAAAAAGCGGAACAAGCTTCCTAGTTCAATCGAAAACAGCCAGGAAATAGCTCGACTGGCGTGGCCCAATCGAGCCGCAGAAATGGATCGGTTACTGGTTGATCTAGTGACGGACGCCGCGAAAACCCGATGAAAACGTTAATTGCAAGGCCAACTTTGCGGTGATGCCGTTGAACGCCTGGAAATCCCTGCGTATGCTTAACGGGTTGTGAACGCAACCTTTGCGTATACCCCAACTTAGAAGATTCTTAACGGAGACTCGTAACCGTGTCCATTTCAGAAAAGACGACGCAAGTCATGTCCGGCGCTGACATCCTAGTGAAATCACTTGTGGATCATGGCGTGGAAGTCGTCTTCGCTTATCCCGGCGGTGCGAGCATGCCGATGCACCAAGCGCTGACGCGATACAAGGACAAATTGCGAACCATTCTTCCGCGGCACGAGCAGGGTGGCGCTTTCGCCGCGCAAGGTTACGCTCGCGCGACTGGACGCGTCGGTGTTGTCTTCGCGACCAGTGGTCCCGGCGCGACAAACTTAGTAACGGCCATCGCGGATGCGAAGCTTGATTCCATCCCCATGATTGCCATCACGGGCCAAGTGCCAACCCACTTTATTGGTAAAGATGCGTTTCAAGAGACGCCCGTCGTCGAAGTCTGCCGTGGTATCACGAAGCACCACTACCTATGTACGGACATCGCCGATCTTCCTCGCATCATGAAGGAAGCGTTCCATGTGGCAACGACGGGCCGACCTGGTCCTGTTCTTGTCGACATGCCGAAGGACATGCAATTGGGAACGCAGGTGCCTGACTGGGACGCACCTATGGATCTTCCTGGTTACCGCTTGGTTCCATTCCCAAAGGTTCGTCCCGAACAAGTGAAGCAGATCGCCGCGGCAATCAAACTTGCCAAGCGACCTATGATCTACGCCGGTGGTGGAATCATCTCTGCCGGAGCCAGCGAGGAATTGCGAACACTGGTTCAGAAGACCGGCATCCCAATCACCATGACGGTGATGGGGCTGGGGGCTTATCCGGGCGACGATCCTCTGTCGATGGATATGCTTGGCATGCACGGCGCCGTCTACGCGAACTGGGCCGTGAACGAATGCGACTTGCTGATTGGCTTGGGTGTTCGCTTTGACGATCGCGTCACGGGTAAGTTCGAAGCGTTTGCTCCGAAGGCCAAGGTGATTCACGTTGATATTGATGCTTCTGAAATCAATAAGAACAAAGAAGCACACCTGCCAATCGTTGGCGATGTAAAGAGTGCCCTTGAGCAACTCAATGACATTGTTGAAAAGCCCGAGATCGACGAGTGGGTAACGCAGTGTCAGAGTTGGAAGAAAGAGCAGCCATTCAAGTACGACACTGGCTTCGACGGTATTCTGCAGCAGCACGCCATCGAAGAACTGTGGAAGCTTTGCAAAGACCGAGAGACCTTCATTTCTGTGGGCGTTGGTCAGCACCAAATGTGGGCGGCTCAGTTCTACAAGTTTGACGAACCGCGTCGTTGGTTCTCCAGTTCTGGTCTTGGCACGATGGGATTCGGTCTTCCATCTGCGATGGGCGTCCAAGCTGCTCATCCGAACGCACTGTCGATCGACATCGACGGAGACGGAAGTTTCCAGATGAACATCCAGGAGTTGGCGACCTGAGTTTGCGAGAAGCTTCCTGTGA
>CAYQMZ010000316.1:0-1685 GCA_964418725.1 uncultured Pirellulaceae bacterium | reverse complement strand
GTCTTACTGTTGAACAACCAGCACCTTGGCATGGTTTGCCAATGGGAAGATCGCTTCATGAAGGGCAACCGTGCTCATACCTACCTTGGCCCAATCGACGATCTGGAAGCGATTGGCAAGGGCGAAAGCGCCTACGCCGTCAAACGCTATCCTGACTTTGTAGGTATCGCCAAAGGTTACGGTTGCGGTGCGGCGACGGTTAGTAAGAAGGCCGACTTGGTCGGAGCATTGGAAGAGATGATCAACTACGACGGTTGCTTTGTTCTCGACGTCGAAGTTCCTTACCAGGAACACGTTTTGCCAATGATTCCGTCCGGTGGAACTGTTGCCGACATGATCACTGAATAGCTGTTGAGCTACGGCGTCTCGCCTCAAGCTCTGCAAAAGGGGCGAGATGCTTAATCTCTTCAGGCCACGCGTTTGGGTTGAAGGTCTGCGTTCTTTCTTCGAACGCTGGGACAATTGGGTCGGCGATCGCGACATGGAACTAGCGATTCGCCGACGACTTTCTTCGCTCGGCTACCGCGGGCAAGGCGCCAAACTCTCTGGTGTGCGACTTGCTGCCATCAAGCGTCCGGGGTGGCTACAGCTCTATCAGTTCGACGCTGCCGTTCGAAATTCGAATGAGACATTTGATGTCGCGCAGCAGTCTGACAATGAGGAGCTGCGACTGTTTGGAATCGTCAGCCTCGATTCGCGCACGCAAGCTCAGCCGATCGTAGAGTGTTTCGAGCAGCCGCACCGACGGGCACATGCGATCGACGCTTGGAAGAAATCGAATGACGTACTCTAAGTGAACGCGTTCGATGCCGACTATCGAACTGCCGTCATCAACTCCTCTGCTCGCCAGCGAACGCTAGTCCGACCGTAGCAGTACGCCAGGATCAGCGAAAGGCAGATGACCAAGAAGCACCAGGGCTGCGCTTGATTGCGAAACGCTTCGTCTTGCAAACCTAGATCTCGTAGGAACTGGTGATCGTTCGACGCAAACATCGTCAACGCGAGAACGGCCGCATACAAAGCTGCGATCCCGGTCATCGTCATCGCCGCGACCCATTGTGTACTCCAGTCCTGGATGCCAAATGCGAATCCTGCAATGGCACACTGAACCAACACGGCCAGCAACGCGATGTACGTCCAAGCATCTGGGCTTCGCCCCAGACTCGAAGCCGTGAATTGCTCGACAATCGAAGGGATGGCTGTCGCCACCGCGCAGATGATTGCACCAACCGCCAACGACAACAAACCAGCGAACCTTCGCGAGCGACTTGTCTGCTGGAGGTTCCCTGATGGTTGTTCGTCACTTTTCGAGTCGACCACAATCCAGGTCGGATTCGATTGGGAATCGACAACCTGACTGATCATTGCGGCCTGCTCTGGCGAGAAGACTTGGTCATCTGTCGCTGCTGTGTGCTCAGGTTGCGCATGCTGGTCCGACGCTTGCTGTTCTGTGAAGACCTGCTCCGGGAAATGTTGATCTGCAGCCTGCTGCTCTGGGGCGTAGTCGTCTGGAACTGAATCGAGTGGCTGTTCGGCCGCAACGGACGTTCGCTGCTCTTCCTTCGCACTTTCAAAAGGCTCATTTTCCGGTGGCGGATCTAGGCTTGTAGGTAGCTCTGGCATGGTTGGCGCAACGTCGGTCGTTGCTTCCGGCGCGCCGGCAAGTGTTGCTTCTTCGAAGTGCT
>CAYQMZ010000315.1:4800-8369 GCA_964418725.1 uncultured Pirellulaceae bacterium | reverse complement strand
CGGATTGAATGCATCAATCAACGTCTGCATGTATTCCTCGTATCTTCCAGACACAACAAGATCTTCGAGAAATCGGCTGATGGGCATGTTGGCGATAGTGAAGAGTCGATCAAAGTCGATGTCGAACGTTCGTTTAAGATAGCCGCGATAGTCTGCCTCCAATTGGCCTTGCGCCGGTGGCAATGATGGCCCGACCGGATTGAAAACAAGCGTCAACGTCAAATCGCCGTTTCGACCATAGCCTAATTCGTTCAGTCGCTTGATGGCTTCTATCGACTGTGAATAAGCTCCATCGCCGCGTTGTGCATCCGTATTTTCCTGCATGTAGCAAGGCAACGAAGCGACAACCTCCACTTGGTTCTCTGCAAGGAATTCGGGGATCTCCTCGTAGCCTTTTGCAAGCAGTATCGTGAGATTACAGCGATCGATTACATGAGCGCCAAGCTTGCGAGCCTCGGCAACGAAATATCGAAAGTCCGGATTCATTTCCGGCGCCCCACCCGTCAAGTCGACGATTTTGATACCGGCTCCTTCGACAGCTGCCAGACAATGATCGATCGTCTCGCGCGACATTACCTCCCGTCGATCTGGCCCAGCATCAACGTGGCAGTGCCGACACGTCATGTTGCAGAGCTTGCCAACGTTGACCTGTAGTACGTCGATCCCATCAGCTCGCAGTTCACGCAAGCCACTGGCCACCAATTGATCTTCGAACGAGGTTTGCAGCCCTGATTCGATGATTTGAAGTTGAGCCGAAGCATCGGCAAGCGGTGATGAACGATGCTTCAATGACGAGGCGGCCTGTGGCATAACGCGTACCGTAGACTTAGAGGTTGGTGCGACACAAATCCCTATTTCACGCCGGATCCAGGATCTAGGGCGGTGCTAACAGCACCCACTGCTTGAATCGCAGACGGAATGATCGCTTACCACAGTCTCGTCATAATCGAGACCCTTCGTTTCGCGAGGCGAACGCAATCGGCCCCGATGACAATCGAAATCCCTCGCGTCCACCAGCGGAATCTCCTCCAGTGGCTCAACAGGTAGGAACATTCCTTCATAGGGCGATTGCATCAGCAACTGAAACGTCTTGTCACAAACGGCGACGCGTTGGCCTCGCCGATAGATGTGACCATCATCGTCCTTCACTTGCTCGAATGGGCCTTTGTAGATGACGGCCTGGTTGCGTTCGAGACAGCGACCTTCCTTGCCTTTGTATGCCAAGATCGTGGTCGATCGAAATTCGATTCCGTTGATCACCTGCCATGGTTCGGCTTGATACTTAGAAATCTCGACCCCGTGGAAGCCAGCTTCTGCGAACTCTTCAATGAAGCGATCTTCCCTCCACGCCCCGGATAGGCAACCGGACCACAGGTGACCATCTTGCTGCATCTCCAGCGGGACATCCTCATCGCAAACAATGTCATAATTGCTGTCCGCCCACCGCGTTTCAGTACTCGATAGATCTCGCGGAACAGCTGCTTACGATCCTCTGGATTGACCAGGTTCAACACACAATTCGAAATCACGCAATCAACACTATCGTTCTCTATCATCGGAGAATCGACGCTGAGCGAACGCATCAGATTCAGTAACTCAACCGGACGCGACGCACTGCCAGCGTCTAGGCTCTCAAGTCGTCGATTGAACTCATCAAGATCAAGCGAAAGGTCTTGAATTCGTCCGTAGCGGAATTCGACGTTTCCATAACCAAGCTTGTCCGCCATTTCCTTGCGGTACTTCCGGGCCAGATTCAACATCGTCTGGTTACAGTCCACACCAATGACGCGACCGGTTGCTCCGACAACTTGCGAAGTGATGTAGCACAGCTTGCCGCCACCAGATCCAAGATCCACAACCGTATCGCCTTCCTTTACGTAAGCCGTTGGATCGCCGCAGCCGTAGTCTTTTTCGATGATCTCGTCGGGAATTTTCTCCAGCAGAGCTTTGTCGTACACGACCGGACAGCACAGTGCCTCCTCGCGACTTTCAGCTGCGGCAGAGTAACGTTCACTCACTGCCTCCTCAGGGACAACGCTGCCGGGTGTTGTGCTCGACATGTCTTGGGTTCCTTTCCATGTCGCCCGCAGTTTTGGCCCCGCGACACGCACTTCGTTTGATCAGGTAGATTACTGACACGACGAACGTTTATCTCCTTACGCTGAACTTTGGCATCGTACGCTGGCTCACAGAGCTTGTGTTTACCCACACGTTGAACTTGCATTCACCACTTCACGCTCCCGGGGACATCATCCCATTGGAATACGTGTGTTCGCGGGAGGGTGAAGTGAGGAAGCGAGCAATCGACGTACTTGTGGGTAACGACAAGCTCACAGAGTGAGCGACATGCAAGCGTCCATGAATACGCTCAACGAACAATGAACATAAGAAAGGATGACTGCCGATCTATGACGCAGCGTCAACTTGGTAAGAGTGACATTTTCGTTTCCCCCGTAGCGATGGGCTGTTGGCCGATTGCCGGCATGACCAGCCTGGACGTTAACGAGGCCGACAGTATCAGCACGCTTCGCTCGGCTATCGAAGCCGGAATCAACTTCTTCGATACGGCATATGGTTATGGAGCTGATGGTGAGAGCGAGCGACTGATTGCACAAACGCTCGGAAGTCAGCGTGACCAAATAGTGATCGCAACCAAGTGTGGCTTGGGATGGGATGCAGACGTCCAACGCGTGCTCGATGGTCGTCCGGCGACTCTCTGTGCCCAAGTTGACGAGAGCCTGCAGCGACTGAATACCGATCACGTAGAGTTGCTCTACCTGCACGCCCCGGATCCCAACACTCCGGTCGAAGAATCGGCCGGCGCCTTGCTAGAAACGATGCAAGCGGGAAAAGCACGGACGATAGGCGTATCCAACTTTTCAATGAAGCAGCTGATTGCCTTCAACGACGTTTGCCCGGTCACAGCCGTTCAACCGCCCTATAACTTGTTGCAACGAGACATTGAACAGGAACTCGTTCCATGGTGTCTTGAGAACGAAGTTTCGTTGGCAGTTTACTGGCCTCTCATGAAAGGACTGTTGGCGGGGAAGTTGCCGCGAGACTATACGTTCCCGCCAGAGGACGGTCGTGCTAAGTACCCGATGTTTCAAGGGCTCGAGTGGCAGCGCAATCAAGACTTTGTTGACGAACTAAGACAGATTGCCAAAGACATCAACAGGACCGTCGCGCAGATCGCAGTCCGATGGGTGTTGCAGCAACCGGGAGTTACCTCCGCATTGTGTGGGGCAAAACGGTCCTATCAGATTGAAGAGACTGCTGCTGCCATGGACTTCGAGTTGTCAGATGTTGAGCTGCAGCGCATCCAGTCCGCCCTGCAAAAGCGAGGAGAATCAAACGCGCGCGGTGCTGTCTAGCAAGGTTTCTGCACGTTCCGATTCGGATGTCACACGCGTCACAATGCAGCACGTTGTCCATTCGCCTCTGGTGCCGTAAGCTGGAAAATTCACCAGTGAGAATGAATCCATCATGATGCGAACGTATGTTGCCGGACTGCTTTTCTTATTCGTTCTGGCCTGCACGTCGCCCACGACCGTAGTCGCCTACGAAGG
>CAYQMZ010000315.1:0-4790 GCA_964418725.1 uncultured Pirellulaceae bacterium | reverse complement strand
CATCAACACACCGGCTCTGGTGGTTGTTGTCAGCGTTGATCAGTGGCGATACGAGTACTTCGAGAGATTCGCTGGCAACTTGGCCGCTGATGGCATCGCGAAACGTACTAAGGAAAATGGCGTCTGGTTTGACAACTGCTTCCACCAGCACGCGTTCACGTTCACGGGTCCGGGCCATTCGGTCCTCATGACCGGAGCCTATCCCACTCGCAGCGGAATTATCGACAACAACTGGTACGACCGCAAATCAAAGCAAGAGGTCTACTGCGTCCTAGACGAAGAAGCAGAACTGATTGGCACAACCTCGCCAGACAAAAAGGTTTCACCGCGTCGACTACTGGTCGATACCGTGGGTGACCAATTGAAAATGGCAACCGGTTTTCGATCGAAAGTCTTCGGCGTATCAATCAAAGATCGTGCAGCCATCCTGATGGCTGGTCGCCTTGCCGACGGCGCCTACTGGATGAGCGAAGACGGCAAGTGGATCACGACCAGCCACTACCAAAAGACTCTTCCGGGCTACCTGAGAAACCTCAACGAGCAGCGTGTTCCCTTTCGATTTGCAGGTGAAACCTGGGAACCATCACTGCCGGCCGACCGCTACACTCACGGAAAAGAAAAGAGTGATCCGGAAATACCTCCCACGGGAATGACCAAAGACTTTCCGCACGTGATGCCGAAAGCTGATGACGCCGAATACATCAAGCACCTGGCCTGCTCTCCCTTTGGCAACATCGTAACGCTCGATGCCGCGAGGGAGATTGTCGTGAACGAAAAACTGGGATGCGACAAGTATCCCGATGTCTTGGCCATCAACCTGTCCTCAACTGATTACGTTGGTCACGGTTTCGGCCCCTACAGCCTTGAAGTTGAAGACATGACCTGTCGCACGGATCAGCAGCTAGGCGACTTTACGCGATTTCTAGACAAACAAGTTGGCTCGCGTGGCTGGATGCTGTTCCTGACGGCGGACCATGGCGTTGCCCCGATTCCAGAGCGTGCCACAACCTGGGGTCTGCGTGCAAAACGCAATCCATTCGGTGACAAAGACGACCGCGGTAACTACGAACAAGCACGGCAGCAACTAGAAGGTGTGCTGCGTGGATCACTGGGCGAAGCGACATCCAGTGTCCCGTTTGTTGATGCGGTCGTTGCCAACCAAGTATTCCTAAACTTGTCTCATCCACAATTGCAGGGCGCGAATGCAGAATTCGCGAGGCGTCTGACACGTGATCATCTGGTGAGCGATCCGTTCGTGGCGCACGCTGCGACGCGCGACCAGTTGCTTCAGGACTGCTCGGGCAATGAAATGCTGCACATGTTGCAGCGATCTTTCCACGCTCGAAGAAGCGGTGACGTTCTGTTCGTACTCAAGCCGTATTCTTTTTCGAGTACATCAGCCGCAACGCACGGCAGCCCTTGGCACTACGACCGACACGTTCCGCTGATGATCGTCGGTAACCGACAGGCCACGAAGTCGAGCAGCGTCGATGCCTCCTACGTGAGCCCCGCGCAGATTGCTCCAACGATTGCTCGAATCTTGCGGATCGAAACGCCCAGTGCATGCACTGAAACGCGTCTGGATTTGCAGTCCCGCTAAGCAACCGATCGCGACGCAGTGTCTTTGCTATACCAGTTCGCTGAAGAACTCTCACCGCGCGCCCACATTCGAAATGCCTACTCGCGATTCGTCCACTAGCGTCTCCGTTCCGTAATTGAAGCGCGGACCGCTCTTCACGTTTACGAGACTTCACCCTGACACGTGATGTTGGTTAAACAACGAACACGTTCTAAGCCCCATCAGGGGGAGTACCGCTTTTGCACCGAATGGGACGAAAAAAACATCGCGGAGCAGAGGCTCTTGTGTTTATCTGTAACGATCGATTTTTCTTCGCAAGCAACTCTTCGGTCTGGCCTTAAAGCCAAGGCTACGCAAAGTCAACGATGAAGCGCATCTCAAGAAGTGGCCGCACGCAACTGCAAATCAATGGCCCTGAACATCTGGAAGTCCGCGATCTACTTACGACGCTTCCGGCGAACTTCGCAGAGTTTCAAGCCTCTCCGCGTTTGAGCTCGGCTCCCGTTACGTTGTTGCAAGCACCGGACGGTCGCATGTTTGTCAGTACGGACGACAACAGCAACAGCGGATCAATCTTGGTCGTCAAAGATGGCAATGCACTCTCACGGCCTGCGATAAGCCTAGACATTCTCAGTCGAGGTGAGCACGGTATGATCGGCATGGTGCTCGATCCAGACTTCGAACGAACCAATCACATCTATCTGATGTACACCACGGAAGAAGGCGGAACTCACAACCGCCTGAGCAGGTTCACTTTTTCCGGCGACACGATCAATCCCAATACGGAATTGATCCTGATGGATTTCGATCCGTTAGGTGACGGTACAGTCCACAACGGAGGTGGCATGGCATTCGGGGGCGACGGCAAACTGTACGTTGGCGTCGGCGACAATCAGATCGCAACGAATGCTGAAAGTCTCGACACCGTGTTGGGAAAGATCCTACGCCTGAACCCTGACGGCTCCATTCCGCGAGACAACCCTTTTTACAACCGAACCAGCGGCAACAATCGAGCCATCTACGCAACTGGCGTGCGAAATCCATTTACGATGGATGCGGATCCAGAATCAGGTCGAATCTTCTTCAATGACGTGGGCCCTGCTTCGTTCGAGGAAATCAACGAAGTCAAACGAGGTGTCGATTACGGCTGGCCTAGCCAAGGCGCGGGCCCCAGCGGAGACAGTGATTTTGAAGATCCCGTTCACGCTTACCGGCACAATGGAGATCCCGGCGGATGTGCAATCACGGGAGGAAGATTTCACCGCACTGCGAATCCGAACTTCCCCACTGAATACACCGACAAGTATTACTTCACCGACTATTGCGGCGGCTGGATCTACTCGTACGACCTTAACAATGGCGACGTTGAAGAGTTTGCCAGCAATCTAGAGGTCCGCCCCGTGTCGCCGTGGATCGACAGCGAAGGCTCGATCTTCTATCTATCTCGCGAAGAACGCGCGATCATGAAGATCGAATACCAGGCCAACAACGTACTTCAAGTGACTCGCGATCCGGAAGACGTACAAGTTGCCAGCCAAGCAGACGCGACGTTTTCTGTAGCCGTCGCAGGCGATGGTCCGTTCACTTACCAATGGCAACGTCGTCCCGATGGCGGATCTTATGAAAACATCACAGGTGCAGATTCCAGCACGCTGACGATCAACAACGTCAGCGTGAGCGACGACGACACAGACTTCCGGGTCGTGGTCCGAAATGCATCGGAACGAGACACCAGTCGGTCGGCCACCCTGACCGTCACCGGGGGCAGTCCGCCAGTCCCCGTGATCACTCTGCCGGAGACGTCGGACAGTTACGTCGCCGGTGATACGATCAGCTACGGTGGGTTCGCCACGGATCCTGACGAATCCGGAAATCTGCCCCTCGATCAACTCTCGTGGGAAGTGACCTTCCAACACGATGACCACAACCATCCCGTGTTGGGTCCCGTCAGTGGAGAATCCGGTGGGTCTTTTGTTGTCCCCACGATTGGTGAGACTTCTGCCAACACGTGGTTTCGAGTTCGTCTAACCGCGACGGATTCCACAGGGCTGGTGACGACCACGATTCGTGAGATTTTCCCGGAGAAAGCGACCTTCACGTTAGACTCGAACGTCCCCGGCATTGAACTGCTGCTAGATGGCACGCCCGTAGATACGCCAAGCGAAACACTGGGCGTGGTTGGCGTACAGCGTTCGATTGGAACCGTCTCACCGCAAACAGTCGACGGCAAAGAGTATGAGTTCGTCGGCTGGTCCAACGGCGGAACGATCTCGCACGTCATCGCCACTCCAGAATCACGAACGACATACATTGCCGAGTTCCGTGAAGTCGAGGACACGTCCGGAGGGAATGATGGTTCAAGTGGAGATGGCAATGATGACTCAGACAACGGCTCAGGCGACAATGATGGGGGAAACAATGGAGGAAATAACGACGGTGGATCCGACTCAAACGACGACGCCAACACGGAAAACGGTGGCTTAGTAACGCACTTCCGATTTGACGAAGGCAGCGGAAACGTGGCGAACGACACAGCCGACGCCGGCGTGCCCGACAGTGCGGTCCTACTGAATGGCTCAACATGGACAATCGACGGATTTGATAGCGACGCAATACGTTTCGACGGTGACGATGACTATATTGCCGTCGCAGACTCCGCTGACTTCAATGATCAGGACGTCGACAGAACCACTATCAGCCTCTGGTTCTATGCCGACGATGTTGACTCGGACGGCAAGCAAGTTCTCTTCAAGCAAAACGGCTCAACACGTGGCCTGAACATCTATCTCGATAACGGACAACTATATGTTGGCGGTTGGAGCGACAAGGCTGATTGGGAAGGCACCTTCCTAAGCACGAACGGCATTCAGTCCAATCGTTGGCACCACGTCGCGCTCGTACTTGACGCGGATGCGCAACTCACTGACAACGCGATCCGCGGCTACCTGGACGGCAATCTCTTCGGCACAGGACAAGCAGCGGCTATCGCCAAGCACCTAGGCAACGTTTCAATCGGCGGGCGTGACCAAGCAACTCGCTTCCACGACCGGAACTCGATCGCAGCGTCGGGTGACAATTTCGCGGGCATTATCGACGACTTTCGCATCTACGACGCGCCCTTGACCTCCACGGCGATTGCAGAACTGTCTGAACGCCCGAACGACCAAGCTTGCGACTATAACGGAGGCAGTGAAGTTCCCGACTGCCACCC
>CAYQMZ010000314.1:0-8369 GCA_964418725.1 uncultured Pirellulaceae bacterium | reverse complement strand
GCTGGAAGGAGGCAAAAGTGCCTTGAAGCTCACGACCGGAAGCTACCATCGCCCCAGCGGGAAGCCGATCCATCGGTTTCCCGACGCCAGCGAATGGGGAGTCCAGCCCAGCGAGGCGTATCGAGTCACACTGTCAGATTATGAATTCGCCCGAATCATGAGCTTACGCCGCGAACGCGACTTGATTACGGGCCGAACAGTATCCGAACCAAGCTCTAGCTTCGATCCGCAGATTCGGCGGGCCCTATCTTACCTACGTGCCGAAATCCAAAATCGAAAGCAAGCAGCGACTAAGAAGTAGCGGCTGTTCGAGCATGATGTGCCCCATATGACGTGAATGCAGACCGCCTTGCATTGCAGAATTGGGAAAGCTCGCATAGCATTTTTGAGGTATGTTCCTAAACAGTCTTTCCATCGAAGCTGGTTAGATTGCGTCGTCCAACGTTGAAACGAAAGGTGAGGTAACGATGTTCCGTGCCATTGGCCGATATTTCCGAGCTCTAGGGTATCTAATGACTGGTCGAGTCGATCAGGCCAGGCGCGCTGTCAGCCAGGATCCCGCTGTCGTTCAAGCAACGTTCGACAACATCATCCAAGAAAAGAAAAAACGGATCTCTCAATACAAAGATGCCGTTGGAGCGATGATCGCTCAGGAAGAAAAGAAGAAAGCCGCACTGAAGCGGATTACGGAAGAAGTCGAACGTCATCGTAAGTTGCGGGACGGTGCTGCGGCCATGGCTCGCAAGTTGGTCGAAAAGCATAACGGCGACGGTGAGGCGGTTCGAAACGACCCCGACTACATTAAGTGCCAAGCAGCATTTAAGGATTTCAGCACAACGCTGAAAGAAAAAGAAACTCGCGCCAACGAGCTGGAAGACGACATCCAGGAGTTCGAAAAGAACATCTCGGGTCACAAGACACAGCTGCAAGGTCTGCTTCGCGAAATCGAAAAGCTGAAGACCGAGAAGCACGAAACCGTGGCAGAGATTCTGACCGCCAAGGAAGAACGCGAGATCTCGGACATGTTGTCCGGAATCAGCCAGGACAAAACGAACGAAGAGTTGCAAGAATTGCGTGAAATTCGCGACAACGCGAAAGCAACTGCACGCATCTCACGAGAGATCGCTGGCGTCGACGCCGAGCGTTCTGAGCAGGAGTTCCTCGAGTATGCATCTGAGACTGTTGTGGACTCAGAGTTCGAAGCACTTATCGGATTGACCAAGGAAACCGACAGTTCATCTGACGAAGCTCCCTCCGAGCGAACTCAGATCCCTGAAGGTTAGTTGAAATCGCTCGGCACTCTCCTTTGCACTTCGCAGAGGAGAGTGTTCGCAGCTCTCGGTTCGGCGGTTTGCTGAGCCCTTTTTGTTAGCCGCATCTCGGCTACGCGTCCTTACCTGACGCAAGGCTGCTGACCATCGACAGCAACTCGATTCGCTCGAATGGTTTGGACATGTACCTGTCCGCACCGTGATTCAGAAGCCGTTGCTTTTCTTCCGGCATCGCATGCGCCGTGAGTGCAATGATCGGCACGTGATCGGATCCGTCTGACTCTTCCTGACGAATTATCTCGATGGCCTCCTGTCCGCTGAGAATCGGCATTTGGCAATCCATGATAATCACATCGAACGGACTTGAACGCCAAGCCTCGACCGCAATCTGTCCGTTCTCTGCCTCGACTGCGACGTACCCCTCACGCTCAAGAATCTCGACGATAATTGAGCGATTGATTTCGTGATCTTCAGCGATCAGAACGCGAATGATGCGATCAACGTCGGCGTTTCCGATGTTTGGTTCAAGGCTGTCACTGGGCACGTTCGCCGTGGTCGGACGAAAGTACACGTCAAACGAAAACGTGCTGCCGGCCCCCGGCTCGCTTTTAACGGCAATCTCTGCCCCCATCAGCCGAACCAGGTTGCTGGCGATTGCCAAACCCAATCCCGCGCCTTGGTGACGTCGCGTCGCGGTCTCGTCGACCTGGGTGAATGTATCGAAGATCCTAACCTGTTGTTCTTTGGATATTCCTACCCCCGTGTCGCGAACCGAGAATCGCACTCGATCGCCATCCGCAGGTGAGAGTCTAAGTGTCACGCCTCCCGTTTCGGTAAATTTCATGGCGTTGCCAACGAGGTTCGCGAGGACCTGCTGCAAGCGAAACGCGTCGCCCATGACGGCATCCGGAGTGCCGTCGTCGATTTGCAGATCGAAGGTCAGCGACTGGCTCACGCCATGTAGACTCCACACTTTTTCGAACTCACGCATCTCTTGATGCAACGAAAAAGGTGCCGAATCCAACTCAAGGCGTTCGGCTTGCAACCTGGACAGATCAAGAATGTCATTACTCAGACGCAACAACCGCTGCGCAGCGCTGACTACACCGTCGAGGTAGCCCCGTTGTTGTTCCGCATTGCCGATGGTCGACTGCGCCATAGACGCCATCCCTAGGATCGTCGTGAGCGGCGTGCGAACCTCGTGGCTCATGTTTGCCAGGAACTTACTCTTCGCTTGCTCCAGCCTTCGAGCTTCATCGCGATCCGCTGAGATGTTAGCAACCTGCTTCTGGTGAACGACGCGTTCCCGAGACTGATCCAACATCTGCGCGCGGACGGCACCGATCGAACGTGTTAGCAGTGAATCGAGAACACCTAGGTTGCGAACCAGTAGGTAGCAGTTCTCCTCTTGCTTCCCGGCGATTGCCTGAAGCTTCACTGTGGTCGCTGGCGTTTCGCCAACCTCGAAAAACAGCGTAGCTGGTTTGGAGGAATCGGGTTCGCGCCACTCTTGCTGGGCATCCACCAAAAAATCGACCAACGCAGGAGTCGCCAGCCGAACAAGCCCATCTTGCTCGCCAAGCCCCTGCTCGGCCAATTGCTCTGACCACCACTCCGGAAGATCTCCGCTGGGCCTGAATTCCAACGCGTCCACATCTGCGAATGGATCAACGGGAACCAACGCAACTACCTGCAAGATGCGACCAATATCGATGTCGGCTGGGACTTGCGCATCCATGGTGCGATGGGTGGTGAGATACCGAGAAGGGAGGGGATGAGGGGAACCAAAAAATCGACCACCCGGTTGTAAACCATGGTGGTCGATTAGCGTAGATCAATCGTGTCTAGTGTCGAGCACGGGGGTACTTACTTAGACCCCAATTTGCTCGACGATCGTTATCGCGGCAGGGCCAACGAGAACAACGAAAATGCCAGGGAAGATGAATAGCACGAGCGGAAACAGCAGTTGGACGGCTGTCTTCGCAGCCTTTTCTTCCGCCATTTGACGCCGCTTCGTCCGCATCGAGTCACTTTGCACACGGAGTGCTCGACCGACGCTTGAACCAAATTTCTCTGCTTGGATGATTGTCGATGCTAGAGCACGCAGATCATCGTCACCGTTTCGCGTTCCAAGTTCCTGAAGGACTTCTTTGCGTTCCTTACCCATCTGGATTTGGAAGTTGCAGATTGAGAACTCTTCAGCCACAACACGATGACTATGCTTCATCTCGTCAGAGACTTTACGCATAGCTTGGTCAAGTCCAAGACCTGCTTCGACACAAACGACCATTAGGTCCAATGCATCCGGCAAACCAAGGAAGATCTTTTCTTTTCGCTTGCTGCTGAGGAACTTCAGGATCAGACCTGGCAAGATGAAGCCAAGTCCCAATCCACCGAGTGTGTAGGCAAGACCGTTGGTTGTGAGGCCGACGGTAAACAACGTGTAGGCTCCGCCAGCCAATCCTCCGACGATGGCTGCAATACACTTGATCGCCATGAAGATCTGAGGTGCCGAGTCACCCCGGAAGCCAGCTTCATCGAGCTGTTGCTTCAGTTGGTTGACTTCTTTTTCAGTCTTCGGCTGCAGAGGTGCCGCCAGCGTAGGAGCAGCTTTTTCCAGCAGCTCCGAGACTGATGACTTGGACTTCTCGCGGCCACGTGGGTCACGCAGTGTTTCCAGTCGCTCTTCGGCAGTCGACTTCTTCTTGATGGCGAATTCAAGAACAAACCAAGCAAAGGCGGTGACACCACCAAATGCCGCAATGGCGACAAGTACCTCAGCATTGAACGCCAATAGTATGGATGTCGTATTCATGGCTTAAACCTTGATGTTGATGATTTTCTTGATGACGACTGCACCCAGTAGCTGCATGATCAATGCACCAATGAGCATCTGGTTGCCCATGTCCGTCGTGACCAGCAACATGACATAGGGACGATTGAGGAATAGAAGAGCGATAAACAAAACCGGTGGCAAAGCCAACAGGACGATACCGGACAGCCGGCCTTCTCCTGTAAGGGCTTGGATTGCACCCCAGATTTTGAATCGTTCGCGGATCAGGTGACTGATCTTCTCGAGGATCTCGGCCAAATCACCACCCGTTGTCCTCTGCAGAATCACCGCGGTGGCGAAAAAGCGAAGGTCCAGGCTGGGAACTCGGTCACACATGTTGCGGAGAGACTCCTCCAACGCGATACCCAAGTTTTGCTCTTCGTAGACTCGACCAAACTCAGTTCCAAGTGGCTCTGGGATCTCGCCCGATGCGAGCTGAAATCCAGACCCCAAACTGTGACCAGCTCGAAGGGCACGCCCGATCATGTCCAGTGCCTCAGGAAGCTGCTTCTCGAAGAGCTTCATCCGGCTACGGCGTTTCATTACCACCAACATGAATGGCATGCAGGCCAACAACGGCGGCAGGACAAAAAACAATGAGTAGTGGATCCTAACAACCGCCGCGATCAAAACGCCGATCGCTCCAGCAATGGCACAGATACCAACAAACTTCTGAGTCGACCAATCAAGCCCCGATTGATCCAGCCAGCGTCGCACATTGAAGAAGTTCAGGACGAACTCTTCAAAGGCCGTTGGCATGTCATCAAGTGGACGCGACAGAACGGATGAATCGTCAGTGGTAGTCTGCGACTTTCCGCCGGCGAGCACATCTAGACGATCGTGCATCGCAGTGTCGACCGGGCTTCGAAAGACGGAAGCGACGGCGAGGACAAGCGCAGTTACGAAAATGCCACTCGCGATAGCAACAATGAGGATTGTCATCAGCTTTGCTCTAACGTTTCACAATGAAAATAAGTCTTTGCGTGATCAGTGGATTTTCACGCCACGCGTATCACTGGTACGTGTGCTCTAGTCGTCTACGAGCATGACTCGCTCACGGAACGTACTGTTGGGCAGGCGAACGCCAACCGCTTCCAGACGATCCATGAAGTTTGGTCGAATCCCTTGGGCGACGAATCGGCCGCGGGCTGTACCTTCTTCGTTGATGCCGTCTTGGACATAGTTGAAGATGTCCTGCATAACGATGGTCTCTTGCTCCATCCCGACAACTTCGGTGATGTGCGTGACACGTCGTTTACCACCTTGCAGGCGGTTGGCTTGGATGATGATGTCCACAGCACTAGCGATCTGTTGACGCATGGCTTTGATCGGCAATTCGAAGCCGGACATCATGATCATCGTTTCCATACGAGCGACCGCGTCACGAGGCGTGTTCGCGTGAAGCGTGGTCATCGATCCTTCGTGACCTGTGTTCATGGCTTGCAACATGTCGAGCGTTTCAGGGCCACGACACTCACCAATGATCACTCGTTCAGGACGCATACGCAACGCGTTCTTCACAAGGTCGGTGGCAGTGATCGCCCCTTTGCCTTCGATGTTCGGTGGACGAGTTTCAAGACGAACAACGTGGTCTTGCTGCAGCTGAATTTCGGCCGCGTCCTCGATCGTAATGATACGGTCGCTGGCGGAGATGAAGCTGGAAAGCGTATTCAGCAGCGTCGTCTTACCAGAACCAGTACCACCGGAGATAATCACGTTCAGGCGGGCCTTGATGGCACCTTCCAACAGCATCACCATTTCTGGCGTGAACGCTTTGAAGTTCAGTAGATTTTCGAGTTTCAGCGGATTCGAGCCGAAACGTCGAATGGAAACCGCCGCACCGTCCAGTGCCAGTGGCTTAATGATCGCGTTAACACGTGAACCGTCTTGCAAACGAGCGTCAACCATCGGGTTGGTCTCGTCAACACGACGTCCGACCTTCGACACGATGCGATCGATGATCTGCATCAAGTGCTGGTCGTCGCGGAACTCGACATTCGTCTTTTCCATCTTTCCTGTACGTTCCACATAGATGTTGTGTGGTCCGTTGATCAGGATGTCGCAGACTTTCGGATCTTTCAGTAGCAGCTCGAGTGGTCCGAGTCCGAATGTCTCGTCAAGGACTTCATCGATCAGACGATCGCGTTCGTTGCGGTTAAGAAGGGTGTCTTCGGTGTCGCACAGGTGTTCAACCACCATGCGAATTTCTTTGCGAAGCGTATCGCCTTCCAAGTCGCCGACTTTATTCAAATCAAGTTTGTCGACTAACTTCGAGTGAATTCGGCGCTTTAGGTTTTCGAAGTCGTCCGACTTTCCGCCGCGTCCGTCTAGCTTATTGGCTGTTTTCATAATGGTCTTTTTCCTACCTGCGAAATTCGCATCCGATTTCGAATGGGGAGATCTACGAAATGCGCGAAATACAGCTGCATAATCGCAAGAATCTCGATTGCCACATGGACTGTGGGCATACAAGATTTCCCACGAAAGAATAGGTCACACCTAGGGACGCGCTTTGTGGATTCTGCCTGAATTGTGTGAAAACAGAATTAGGTAAGAATGAACCCAAGTTGCGGGAATATCAGCTTAGGGTTGGTCGGGCTGCACCAAAAATTCAGCGTCGTTCGACGATGACCAACCGTTCGCGCAAAAACGAAACCGCAGGCTTTTGACCTGCGGTTCGTGCAAACTCGGATGTGGCCGTACAGAGACAGTACGGCGGATCAGTGGGGCTGTTCCTATTTTTTGCCCAGGAACGGCAGCCAGCTCTTCTTGCCGGATGCGGCCGCTGCTTCCGCGTCTTCGCCTTCTCCGCTGACGCCCTCGTTGACCAGGGTCCCGTCTAGCGAAAGCGCCAAGTTGGTAATCGACTGTGTGATGGCAGCTTTGGGAGCTTGAATGTTCAGGGGCACGCCGTTGTTGCGAGCCTCTGCCATCGAACGGTAATCATTTGGTACCGTCGCAAAGATCTCAGAGTTGATGGTCTCTTGAGCCTTCTTGATTCCGATATGGTCGTTTCCAAGCCCAAGTCGATTGATGACGACCTTCGTTTTGTCCCGCATGCCTTCGATTTGATCGAATGACATGAGCAGCCGAACAACGTTTCGCAAACCTGGAAGGTCTAGTTGCGTCACCAACATCAAGTGCTTTGACTCTCGCATCGCGACCATATCCACTTCGTTGTACGACTTGGAAAGGTCGAAAATCAGGTGCGAGAAGGTGGCCTTCAACAGGCCTACGACTCTGCCAAAGTCTTCCGGAGCAACAAGCGGTACATCTTGCAAGTTGACTGGTCGCGGAAGCAGGTAGAGTCCAGTTGAGTGTTTTGTCATCGACTTCTTCAAAAGTGAGAAGTCCAATCGTGAGACGTTTTCTGCTACGTCTACAAGTGTGTAGTCGGGAATCGCGTCGAGGAACACATCGGCATCGCCAACGGCCATGTCGAGGTCAACCAAGGCTACAGAGTTGGATTCGTCGGCGGCCAAAGCACAGCCGATGCTGACTGCCAAACTGGTAGTGCCAACACCGCCGCTCGCACCCGCTACGGCAATCGACGTGCAGCCACGCACTTTTCCTTTGCCTGAACCGCCACGAGCCTGAGCGATTCGCTCAAGAGCCGCGATCAACTCTTCGCTAGATACTGGCTGCGTCAAGAATTCCTTCGCACCGGCACGCATCGCTCGAAGAATCAGCGATCCATCCGAGGAAGCACTCACAACAAGCACAGCTGCACTTGAAGTTTCGCGAAGTTTTTCAACCAAGCGAAGGCCTGGCTCTGGGTCTTGCTCTAAAACGACCATTGCCGTGTCCGGCGAAGTTTGGTCGATCACGTCACCAAAGAATTCGTAACGAGAGCATTCGGCTTCGAGCCAAACTAAGTCCATCCCCAGCATCAATGACTTGATGCGTTCTCGGGACTGGTCATTTGGGTCAACGATTGCTAGTCGGAGTACGTTTGACATTTCAAGATCCAGACAGGTTGTTTGCTGGAGAGAACGCCAGTTCCCAACTGTGGGAACTGGCACTCAACTCTCAGTACTAATCTAGGACGCTTTTTGCCAATCCAAGGTATCGAAGCTCAGATCCTTCAGCGGAAAAATCCCAATCTTCGATACTTTCGGACTGACTGAATCATCGGTTGCCCAACTGGCTCTTGCCAGCCATGCGTCGAATCTTCTGCATGGCTTGCGTGAACGTTGGACGTTGTTGCTGCCGTGGCACTTGTGCAGCCGCAGTTGGTGGTCGCATCCCAAAAGGCATGTAAGAGG
>CAYQMZ010000313.1:7103-8371 GCA_964418725.1 uncultured Pirellulaceae bacterium | reverse complement strand
CCTCCTACCCCAGCGAGATTCTGAATGATGTCGAATCTGACACCGGCGTTTGTTGTTCGATGGCTTGCTTTCGTGGCCGTACTCTTATCGACGGCGTCGTTCACCGTTGCTAAAGAGTTGCCAAACGTCGTGCTGTTGGTGGCGGACGATCTGGGTTACGGAGAGCTTGGTTGCTACGGGCAGAAGTGGATCAAGACGCCGCATCTTGATCAGTTAGCGGCTGACGGAATGCGATTCACAGACTTTTATTCCGGCAATGCCGTCTGTGCTCCGTCTCGATGCTGCCTGATGACCGGCAAGCATCCAGGCCGAGCATACATCCGGAATAACGGTGACCCTAAAGACCTGCAACATTTAAAGGAGCAGTTCGGCTGGGAGTACCCGGGACAGAATCCGATTCCAGATTCGGAAGTTACCATTGCGGAGCTTTTAAAAACCAAAGGCTACGCAACCGCGGCCGCCGGAAAATGGGGACTGGGACACTTCGGCACGACGGGCGATCCGAACAAGCAAGGGTTCGATCTCTTCTATGGTTTCAATTGTCAGCGGCATGCCCACAACCACTACCCCAAATTCCTCTGGCGGAACGACAAGAAAGAAGTCCTGCCCGGTAACGACCGCACACTGAACGGCGAGACGTTTTCTCAGGACAAATTCACGGAGGTCGCACTCGAATTCATCGAGCAGAACAAGGAGCAGCCATTCTTTCTGTACATGCCGTATGCGATTCCGCACCTCTCGATTCAGGTGCCCGAGGAATCTTTGGCTGAATACAAAGGTAAGATTCCCGAGCAAGAGTACGAACACCGCGGCTACTTGAAGCACCCTTTCCCAAGAGCCGGATACGCCGCCATGATTTCTCATTTGGATCGTGACATTGGGAAGATCATCGACAAACTGGAAGCTGTCGGAGTCACCGATAACACCCTGATCATCTTCACGTCCGACAATGGTCCCACGTACAATCGTCTCGGCGGATCCGATTCGGACTTTTTCAATTCGGCGTCAGGAATGCGGGGTTTAAAAGGCAGTCTTTATGAAGGTGGAATCCGCGTTCCCATGATTGCGAAGTGGCCTGGCAAGATCTCTGCAGGGACCGCTTCCGATCGGATCGGCGCCTTCTGGGACTTGCTGCCGACGATTACCGACGCGGCGGGAATCGAACTCGACGACGCCCTGCAAGCCGAAACAACGGGGATGAGTCTCTTGCCCACAATGACTGGCAAGCAGACCGATCCGGTTCCCTACCTCTATTGGGAGTTTCCAGC
>CAYQMZ010000313.1:0-7093 GCA_964418725.1 uncultured Pirellulaceae bacterium | reverse complement strand
ACGTGGTCTTTCCCCCCAACGGCCGCCAACCCGCCATTCGCCCCGGCAACTGGAAAGCTATCCGCCAAAATATACTTCGCCGAAAGAAGAACGCGACCAAGCCGGCAGCCGCCCCGACGTTGCCTCCACCGGAACTCTATGACCTCAGCAAGGATCCATCGGAGTCCCATAATCTTGCCGCCGATCACCCGGAGATCGTGCAAGAACTGACGGAACTCATGAAAAAGGCTCGAACTCCAAGCAGCAAATTTCCATTTCGAGGACTGGACTAACACGGCAACTTCACACTGCGACCTCGCGGACTGGGGGACGCAAATGACTGCCACGTTTTACTGGGCTTGCTGGACGTGCAAGAGCTGCTGGCCACGGCACAAATAGCTCGCCAATGGAGCGTTTTAAGCTCGCGAGGACGCCCCCTTGTTGCCTTGTGAAGGCGCCGGGATACTATGCCACCAGTATTCGTTTTAGCCCATTTGCTCGCAATAAGAATTGCGTTTCGTATCGGAGAACACGATGGCTCAGATCACGCTCAAGGGAAATCCCATTAACACGTCCGGTGACCTACCTGCTGTTGGCTCGAAGGCCCCCGACTTCAAGCTGACCAAGTCGGATCTCAGCGACGTTTCCCTTGCTGATTTCGCAGGAAAAAAGAAAGTCCTTAGCATTGTCCCCAGCCTAGACACAGGGGTATGCCAGGCATCAACCAAGCAGTTCAATGCGAAAGCAGCCGAAGCTGGCGACAACGTGATCCTGACGATCTCGCGAGACCTTCCTTTCGCCATGAAGCGATTCTGCGAAGCAGAAGGCATCGACAAGGTGATCCCACTGTCCGAGATGCGATGCCGTGGTTTCGGATCTGCCTATGGGCTTGAAATCACCGACGGTGGACTTGCTGGTGTCCTAGCACGGGCGATTGTCGTCATCGATGAATCCGACAACGTCGTCTACACAGAGCTGGTTCCTGAAATTGCTCAAGAGCCAAACTACGACGCAGCCCTAGCCGCTCTCAGTAGCTAATTTGCCGTGCTCAGCAAACGACTGATTCAGTTTTTCGAAAACGCCAACTGGCAACTTTGTCGGTTGGCTTTTTCGTGCGCATTCCTTCTAGTTAGCATCTCCTGGTGCTCGGTCGCGGTCGCTCAGCGCAGCCCCATCGCAGAACGCGAAGCCCTGCCTCACGTTTCGTGGCAAGACGCGGAAAAGGTCGTCGAGCAAATTGCCGTTGTTTCGGGCAAGATCGTCAATACGGGGGCTACGTCCGACGAGAAAGTCAACTTCCTGAATTTCGATCGCCGTCGCGATGTCTTCAAGATTGTGATTTTCGGAACCGACTTGGACAATTTTTCAGCCCCACTCAAAGAGCTCTACGAGAACAAATTGATCTCGGTGCGGGGCGAAGTTTCCCTCTATCGAGGGTTACCTCAAATCCGCGTTCGCTCGCCTGATCAAATTCAGTTCATTCGCCGACTCCCTGCCACCAAGCTGCCGAAGAAGTTCTCCCGGACTCCCGGAAGACAGATTCGTGTCGGAACGTTCAACGTGCGGAATCTGTTCGACGGTGTGGACGACCCGTATCACCTCGACGAAACAACCGATCCCAAGCCACGGGAAGAAATCGAACGACTCGCCCAAACAATTCGGAAAATGGACTGTGACGTTTTGGGGCTGCAAGAGGTGGAAAGCCGCGGTTACCTCCAGCGATTCAACGACGTCATGTTGGCCAAGTTGGGTTACGAAGTCGTGCACTACGCCGGCAACGATCGTCGCGGCAGCGGATTGGCCGTACTCACACGCGTTCCTGTTGGAAGTGTGACCTCACATCGGCACCGTCGATTTCCGAATGACGATGGAGAATTGCGACGGTTCAGCCGCGACCTACTTTGCGTGGAGCTGACGCCCACCGGACGCGAGCCATTCGAAGTATGGGTAACGCACTTGAAGAGCAAACGCGGTGGCGCCGAAATCACAGAGTCTCAGCGAGTCGCAGAGGCCGGCGAAATCCGTCGACAAATCGAAAGCAAACTGAAAAAGGACCCCAGCGCCAGGATCGTCGTTGTGGGCGACTTCAACGATACCAAAGACAGTCGACCGCTCAAGCGACTGGTTGGAACAGGCCCGACAAAGCTTGAGACCTTCTGGCACATGCTCCCTGCGGACACGGTGACTTATACACTCGAGCCGTATCGATCACTCATCGATCATCTGCTCTGTAGTCCCGGTGCCGCGAAAGCGTTAGTTCCAGAAAGCTACCGCGTTCTCAACCTTTCGCTCAGCACTAGTGGTTCGGACCACAATCCGCTGGTTGCCGATTTCGAATTCTGAACCTCGCCGTTCTTATACTGCGACCAGACTACATTCGGTAGCTAGTGTGCTGAGCCGTTAGTTCTTTAAAAGTAGGGGCCGTTTCCTACCGACCCTTGTGCGGTCCAACTCCTGTTTTGTCCGGTAGGAACCTTGTCTTTACCCACAAGTTTGAACTGCATTCACCACTTCACCCTCCCGCGGGAACATCATTCCATTGGAATACGTGTGTTCGCGGGAGGTTCGCTGGTGAGCACCAGCGAACTAGTGGGGAGGGTAGAACTAACGTTCGCCCTCCCCGACACACTCGCTAAAGCTCGGTGCCGACCCTCCCACGAAAATGCCATAAAACATGGACGAGTTAGCTCGTGGGAGGGTGAAGTGAGGAAGCCATCAATCGACGTTAGGTCATAACTCGCGTCAAGCGACAACACTCTGAACGCACCTCCAATCACACGTTGCCTCTCATTGCGGATAGAATTGGCAGTTACCGTCCTTAGCCGTCCGACACGGTAGCCGCCATGCCGCAGATTTCTAGTTCGACAACCCGATTGATCTTGATCAGCATGGCTGTCGGCGGCCTACTGTTTGCCGCGTTCTGCGCTTATCGATCTCAGAGCGGTGCCGAGGATCGCAAGCAAGTCTCAAATGGCGATGTAAATGCTGCGATCGCTCCAACAACGGTGCAAAAAACAGCGAATGCTCAGACAGAGGCGATGGCTCACGCCATGCCCAGCACTGAATCGGCAAAACGCCGAGCAGCCAGGATCGCAACCAATGTCGAGGCTCCCGCGTCTGTTTGGCCAACCGAAGCGTTCAGTGAAGACGCGACGCAAAAACTGAAGAAACTCGCCAAAGGACTTGCCGAACACGGAAGCGATTGCCAAGAGATCGCAAGTCTGATCACAGATTCGTTTCGCTGCGGCGTATTGCGACCCGAGCCGCAGAAGACTAGCGAAACCAACAACTTTCAGATCGCACATTGGGCCGCAAACGACCAGCAACAGACTCTGACGTATGACTCGTTGGCGAGTGCATTGTCCGAACTCTTCAACGATCGAACACCAACTCGAATGGCATTCAAGATTGTGCGTGTCGCCCGTGCCGCGGATGGTTATCGAACACAAATCCATGTCGAAGGCGGCAACGTTCGTCTCCAGCCATCAAATGGAACGACGGTGGAGTCTCCTCCTGCAATGCAGTGGACCGCGAACTGGGATTGCGAGTGGACGAAAGATGCGAAACTGAAGTCCGTGCGTTTGCAAGACTATCAAGAAATCGCGTCCAAGTCAGATGCAGAGCCGTGGTTGTCGGACGTTGCTCCGCATGTGCTCTCGCGTGAAGCGAGCTACCAGCAACAGCTTCAATATGGCATGGACTACTGGGTGAATCGAATCGAACACCGCTTTTACCCGAATCGTTTGGGGCATCATGGATTGGCGATCGGCGACGTCAACGGCGACGGGCTGGAAGACCTGTACGTTTGCCAGCCTGGAGGCCTCCCCAACCGACTCTATCTCCACCGACAGGACGGATCCGCGATCGACGGTTCAAGCTCTGCCGGCGTCGACGCATTGGACGACACAACGGCGGCACTGTTGGCAGACCTCGACAACGACGGCGACCAAGATCTGGCGTTGTTGACGATTAGTGGCGGCTACATCTTTTCTAACAACGGACAGGGACAATTCACTTTGCAGGTGACGTTGCCTGACTGTCGTAATGCGTTTTCGCTGACAGCTGCGGATTACAACCAGGACGGCCGGTTGGATCTTTACGTTGGTCGCTATTGGCCGGACGAAAGTGTTCGTGGAGCTATCCCGCTGCCGGTGCCGTACTATGACGCGACCAACGGCGGGAGCAATCTGCTGCTTCGCAACGATGGCGATTGGAGCTTTTCCGATGTGACGCAAGAAGTCGGTTTAGACCACGACAACACGCGTTATACGATGGCCGCTGCTTGGGAAGACTTCGACAACGACGGCGATCAAGATCTCTACGTTGCGAATGATTTTGGCAGAAACTGCCTCTATCGAAATGACCGCGGTCGATTCGTCAATGTTGCTGCGGAATTTGGAGTCGAAGATACTGCGGCAGGAATGTCGGTCTCTTGGGCGGACATTGATCACGATGGACGACAAGATCTCTATGTCGGCAATATGTTCTCGTCGGCCGGAGGCAGAATCACCTACCAGTCGCAATATGCCGACCGATTCGATGCCGTGGCTCAACAAAAACTGCAACGCCTGGCTCGAGGGAACTCGTTGTTTCGCAACGACGGTAAACAATTCACAGACATCAGCGACAATGCGAAAGCAACAATGGGGCGATGGGCGTGGGGGTCGATGTTCGTCGACCTGAACAACGATTCATGGGACGACATCGTTGTCGCCAACGGTCACGTTACGACGGAGGACACCGGAGATTTATGAAGTTTCTTCTGGCGGCAGGTCGTGTCGCAATCCCCGGAACGAGAAGACGAGTTTGCATACCAAAGCGACTACGCCGAAGCGGCAAGACAGCTCAATAAGCTGGTTCGTGCTGGCCGCTCCTACAGTGGGTACGAACGCAACTGCTGCTTCCTCAACGAAAACGGGAATGGATTCGTCAACGTGTCGATAATCAGTGGCTTCGATTTCCCCGAAGACGGCCGAGCCGTGGCGATTTGCGATTGGGACAACGATGGCGATCAAGATTTTTGGGTCTCGAATCGTACCGCACCACAACTACGTTTGATGCGAAACGATCTTCGAACTGGCCACAATTCGATATCCTTCCAGTTAGTGGGTACCACTTCAAACCGCGATGCAGTGGGCGCTCGTGTCCAAGTAACGGTTGCCACAGACTCGGGATCCTCCGTACTTCAACGTACAGTAAGAGCCGGTGAAGGATTCCTGGGTTGTTCGTCACGAAGAGTACATTTCGGCCTTGGCAAGGCAACGTCGCTGGAGTCCGTTGAAGTGAGATGGCCGAACGGAGACCGCCAAACTTTCGAGATCCGCGAGGTGAACGCTCGATATCGCCTGACGGAAGGCACTGCGACCGCCGAACGTGTCGCAACCCATCAAGACCAATCGACGGCCACGGATCCATCTGCGGAATCCAAGACTCCCCCGCAGTCCATGGCGACACACAACAAAGTTACCGACCCAGTACCGATGCCGCCGCTGATGTATGAACGACCAGACGGCAGCAAGATCGACCTGTCCGTCGGCGATGAAAAGCCAACCCTAGTCAACTTGTGGGCGACCTGGTGTCAGCCATGCCTCTTGGAGTTAGCGGATTGGTCCGAGCACGCGTACGACCTGTCGAGCAAGTTGCGAGTCGTTGCGGTATCCGTGGATCCTTTGTCCGACGCAAACGCGAACAAACAGGAAATCACTAGGAGGCTGACTGCCCTGGGCTATCGACAGCAAAGTGGCTTTGCGACTCCCGGATTAGTGGACACGCTGCAACAGGTTCACAACACGGTCTACGATCACCACCGTCCACTACCTGTTCCCACTAGCGTCTTGCTGGATACGGATGGTCGTTTGCGTGCGATTTACAAAGGACCGGTATCACCAGAACGAATATTGGCCGATGTCCAACAGCTGATGAATACGGACGAGCCAACGACCAATGACGTCCCGTTTGGCGGGCGTTGGCTTGCAACTCCTGGTACGCACAAACTGTCTCGACTAGCAGAGGAACTATTCCGCGAAGGCTATCAACAAGAATCGCAAGCTTTCGTAGAACGGCTAGTCGATTCGCGACACTTGGCTAGTCAACTGAAGGCTCGACTCTTTTTTGCGGAACAGCTGGCTGCCGTGGATTCGCCAGCAGCAAAACGCAATTTGGACGTCGTCTTGAAAGCGACGCCAAACAACCCTACAGCCCATGAGCGTTTGGCTTTGATCTACGCGCGACAGGGCGACGGCGCGAAGGCAATGCATCACTTTCAGCAAGCGATTCAACACGCGACTTCACCGAACCCTCGCACTCACTACAACTTCGGCCGCCTGCTTCGCCGGGGAAACGCAATCGAACGAGCCGTTGAGCAATTTCAAACATCGATCGACCTGAACCCACGATTCGCGGAGTCACACGAACAGCTCGGTTTGATTCATGCAGCAAACCAAGACTTTGCGAAAGCTGCCGCAAGTTTTCGTAAAGCCCTGTTGCTGCTTCCGCAAAAGCTCGAGGTGCAGATGAATCTAGCGCTCGCCCTAGATCGGCTGAACAAGCCACAGGAAACTTGGGACGTGTTGAAGCTGTTGGTCAACAACCCCGAGGCACCTCCGATGGCGCACTTGATCGCCGCAAAGTCTTTGGAGATGTTGAAGCAGTATTCGCTGGCGGCCGACAATCTGGAAAAGTTCGCGAAGGCGCACCCGGAAGACGGCGATATTCGGAAGAAAATTATAAGCCTTCGAAATCGCGCCACCCAGTAATCGTCCCGGCGATCCGTCGACTGCCGTCTAGGCCCCTACTACGAAGTCATGATGCAAGAACCTAGCGGCAAGATGTCTGAAACCTTGAGCGAGTCGAGCTGGCGGTATCCAGGCTGGCGAGTCGTAGTGCTGGCCGCCGCAGGGATGGTCGCAACCTTACCTGGACGAACCGTGGGGCTCGGCCTCATCACCGAACCGCTACTAGCTGATCTTGAGCTATCCCGTACCAGCTACGCCACGTCAACCTTTTGGGCGACTTTAATCGGAGCCTCCTTTAGCCTCCTGGCAGGTCGCGCGATTGACCGATTCGGATCGAAAGTTGTCTTGCTCGCGGCGGTTTTGTTGCTGGCTGTGAATAC
>CAYQMZ010000312.1:0-8372 GCA_964418725.1 uncultured Pirellulaceae bacterium | reverse complement strand
CGAATCGTTTTTTCGCTCGTTGCAGTAACTCCGCGAGCGAGCGTTGGTGTTCTTGATGAGCAGCTTCTTCGAATTCCTTCACCTTTTCACTGCCGATGGCCATGCTGATGCCTTTGGCCACCATCGGACTAATCACGGTCGTTGCAGCCGTGTCATAGATTGGGTTGAAGCCACCGACGGCAACTTGACCGGAGATCAAAATCGTGTTGAACAGGACCTGTGAGAGTACGAACTTCGCTTTGTTGTCGCCTGTTATCTGTGACGCGGTCTGTTCGGCATGGTTCGCGACCCATCCAGCAAAGTTGTCGTGGTGTTCTACGTACAAGTTCTGCAGTTCTTCGTGGTCGTAACGTAGGTTGCGAAAGTTCTCGCGATTGATGAGCTTTTCGAGTCCGGGTCGGGCTTGGATATCGTTCCGAGTTTGATCAGCGAACGCGATCATCTCGGATTCAAGCAGATGAAACGTCTCGCTACTGATAGGGTCGGCGAATGCTTCTTGTTCAGGTGTCTCTGGAGCCGGCGCGGCGGATTCCGAAAACCAGCCACCGACCAAAGATCGTAGCCCGTTGATGGGCATCGATATCAGTTTGCGGGGGTAGCTTAAAACGTCAATCTTTTCCAGACGCTTTAGTACCGTCTCATAGACATCGTCTCGTACGGCTGGCTCAAGCCCGGATGCGAGACGAGCGTCTAAACGACGTTCCGCTGCCTCGATCCGTCGCAGCATCGCCGATTTTGCTTCGTCGATCTGTGTCCGCTTCCCAGTGATGCGCGTCCGCAATTCATCGGAGTATGCGCAAAAGGATTCACACTCTTGCCGCAATAATTCCGTGCTGGCGTGCTGCCGATCTTTGCCATCACCGACCAGCGTCTTCGCGGCATTGCCCAGCGCCGTCATTGATTCGTGATCTGCGTCGATAAGCGTCGCGTCGTCAATGCGGAACTCTGGCACGATGACTTCGACATAATCGCCGTCGTTTTCGTTGTTGCTGTCCTTCTTCTGCTCTGTTCCGCCATTGTTCTTTTGCGGCGAGAGTAGCGTGCGTTGGAAGCGTTCGCGAAAGCTCTCGGAGACGGTGTCGGACTTGACCTTGTTGAGTATCACCGCGAACGTTTTCCCCGCGCGGTAGATCCTCTCTAGATACTCCCAGGTCGACGCGTCTGCGTACTTCAACGCGTCCGTCACAAACAAAAATCCGTCACACTCCAGAAAGATGCGTTCCGCCTCTGCGCGATTTTCAATCTCAACGCTGTCGAAGTCTGGAGTATCGATCAGGATGATATCTCGCCAGCGTTCATCCTTGTGGATTGAGGTTTCTCCTTCGAGTGCAGCGACCAGCGGTTTCCAGTCGTTGTGGACATAGTAGAACGATCGACGCGTGAAGGGACGTTTGAAACCCGATCCGCTAAAGTTGTCACGAATCAGTGATCCGAACAACTTACTTTTGCCGGCGCCGGTGGGGCCGAAAAAGGCGATCCGCAATGGTGCGTCGGGGCCATCTCGCAAGCGACGGCGAATGTTTCCTAGACGCTGCAATAGTTCGCCAATGGCCTGGTCTTCTTTGACGGCGGGCGGAAGATCAAAGCCGTCGAAGAATTTTTGCCATTTGGGCAGGTTGGAAAGGAAACCTTGAACGTCGTTGGTCATGTAACTCTCTAATGATGTTCCGTGGGGCGCTTTCCATGCTGAGACTAGCGACTGGTCTAGAATTCCCCAAACTCACATTTTGGTCGCATGAGCTCTCGCTGCGGAAGGCTGAAATTCCTCGCGAGTTATCCCAACACATTGCTTCGCAGCAAATGCTCAACCGTTTTCAACACAGCGCCGAGCAAATCATTTGGACTGATGTGATGAATTGCCACGCCCATGGCGAAAACATTCTGGCTTCATCGGGCTCTTAAGAAAATCCTAACACTGGAAACCTATTATCGTCCCTGTGGTATTCGGCCAAATCCGCGATTTACTACCAAAAAATGTGCGGCGAATACGCCAGAAATTGCCTTTCAGTAGGCATTTCGCGAGCGTGCGAAAGTTGGCGAGACTGGTGAAAACGTAGTTCTCGTCCGAATCGGTGCCAATCGCCGTATACCTCCAAAGTACGCCGATACAGCGGTCCCGAGGGCACCACCTCCACGAAAACCGGGGGGATTGGTACACTGTCGGGTTACATTTTGGCGGAAATTGCCACCTGGGGCTCCAACCTACGCCTCAGCGATCCTGACGAGCCGCTCGTGCACGTCTGGACGGCCTGCGAGCAGATCGCTCGGCTAGGCCGGTACTTTGATTTATGCCTCCTGGACGTGAGTTGAAATATGAATGAAGCGGACGCGATTGGCTTTGCTGATGGCCGAGCGGTCATGGCATCAAGCGACGAAGAGAATCGACTGCGAGAGTTTGTCAATCTGAAGCTCGCAGCGCGAGGTTACCCGATTGTTGGTGCCGAGAGCGAGTATCCGTTTTTGAACCTTGGGCGATCGCTGCTGGCGAAGTTTCAGGAACAGTCGCGGCTGCTCGCTGAGCACCTGTGTCCGGTAGACGAGGCGATCAACGACTTCCTGCGCTCTTATCTGGGCGTTATTGCCGATGACGAATTTGGCGACACGAACCTGATTCCGCGAGAAGCCTTGGTGCTGGAACGACACGGCATCGGACGGATGTTGTCGCTGCCCGCGAATCGCGACAAATTCGAGTCTTCGATTCTGTCTTCCTATCGAGTTGATCAGGGAGTCTGCCATAACCCGCTGCACGATCGCCGAACGACGAAGGGCGTATTCCATGTCACCGAGGGCGGTTTGCCCATTCCGGACGACAAGAAATGTGTGCCGAAACGTGTGTTTGCGCGACTGCTGAAACACGCGTTGAATCCACCCGAAGACCTGATGAAGCTGCCGTTCACCGACGGTAGTACGCAGCCAGCTCACTTGTTCGTGTCTCTTCTGCTACGGCCGGTGGTCTGTCCGGAAGTCGATGGTTTCACGTCTGAAAAGTCGATGGAAGTCCGATTCTTTGCACCCGGAAACTTGGTCAGTAATCTGGATTTCGTCGAAAGTATCTTCGGCAATGACGGCGACCCTTACCTGCCAGAAAACGATGCTCGGCTAGATATTGAACATTGGTCTGGGCACACCGGCTGCGTCATCCTGGCTCCGCATCTCATCGAATTGACTAAGAAAGAACTGGGGCTGCCGCACCGTTCGGATGCGACCGAGCGTCAGGTCCGCGACGGAATGTTCTGGGAAGATGAGAACGAGAAGTACAACGATGGCACGAGCTTCAAGCTAACCGTGCGCGACAAACGCGGTGTCGTCGTTACGCTGATCGCTGACAGCTACTTCGGCTACTGCAAAAAAGAAGTCAAAACGCAGATCAGCTACGCCTGTAACTTGGCTGGCAAAAGCGAAGAAGAGCATGCGGGCGGCGCAATCGCATTCCCGTCATTCGACCTCGGCCAGGACTTTTCCCTGAGTGAGTTTAAACAGGAGGTTGACCATACGTTCGGCGAAGTGGTGCAAAACTACGGCAGCCTGTTTCACTTGCAGCCCAGCGGATACGGGATCGACAAGCAGTATCCCGACATTTACTACGTGCCAGAAAATGTGCGGATCAGTTTGAATAGGCAACTGGTCACGTGGAAGAACGAATACGGCGAGCAGCAGTTGCAGTTGCAGCCGAACACGACCTACGTTCTGCCGTCCGGATACAAAGTCGAGATGGCAAAGCTGACGTCGGGCGAGCGATGGCGCTTGATCGGCACCAACGCAGAAGGAAGCTTCTGTCACAAGCCATGTACCGTTTCCGGTGGTGGTAAGTCCGAGATTTCCAAGTCGCTGCAAGACGCGATGATCGCGGGCCCGGTATACGTTCAAGATCTCAAAGATGACCTGAACCAAGCTTGGGAGATCATTAATCGAGACTTCGGCGACCGTTGGGAGACACGTGACGATCCGAATTTGGCTAGTCGCCCGTTGCTGAGTCCCGATCGGTCTTTGGGATCGGTTGTGAAGTTGCTGACACCCAACGCCGACTATTCGCAGCAGTACAACGAGTGGCTGGATACGATTCCGCACAGCGTTCGTGATCTCGTGCTGTTGATCAAACGATTTCACAAGCCGACTTGGGGCGAGAACTGGCGAGATCGTTTCACGGTGGACTGGATTGACGGGCAGCCTGGCAACACGCTGGTCTACCGTCGTCGTCGACTAGAGACACAGTACTTGCGCGTCGGATTTGCAGAGGACGGGACATGGCGAACGTTTTCGCTGCGAAGTGATTTTGCGCCAGCGAAGAAAATTCAAACGGAAGATGATATTTCCGTGAGCGTCGTGGTTCCCAGTTCGACGGTCGGACACCTGTACCCGCAGGTAACGAAGCCTGCCGTCAAGTTTGTGAAGAACTGCGAGTATCGCTTGTTCCAGCGTCCTGATGACGCGATTATCCGTGGCTATGACGAGAAGACGGAGCGAGACTTTAGCCAAGGCGGCATGTTCTTCTCGAACTACGAGCCGCTCGACCGCGAAACGGTTCAGGCGATGCGAACCGATACGATCCGGTTTGAGCAGTTCACGAAGCCGATGCGGAAGCGTCTGTCTGATTTCTGCGACGCGGATAGTCCTGACTACGTCATCAGCACGCACCAGCCGAGAATCGTGGATGGTAAACCAACCAAGAATCCACGCTACTTGCAGAATCGCCCTGACCTAGAAGACCCCCGTGGCGTCTACCTGGGGAACCTTGGCGCACGGCTGTATCGCCGCATTCCAATGGAGCATTTCGTTCCGTTTCCTGTGAATGCTGTATTGCCTGGGCGACGGAATAATCCAGCCGACCCCGAGGCTGGAATTCGGCCGTTGGCTGTTTATAGCCCGATTCACTATCAGGAATTGCCCGAGCTGTTCATGGACTTTGTGGCCAGTCTGACTGGCAAGAGTCCTTCGACGACAGGTGCTGGTAGCGAGGGAGCACAGACGAAACGGCCGTTCAACGAGTTGCTACCAATTCATGATCTGAATGCAGCTTTGGTCAGTTACATGCTGACGCAGGACAACGGGTTTTCGACGGCGGCCGGCTATATCGGCCGCAAGTACGAAGTCGCGCATGACATTTCGCTGCTGATCCCAGAGGTCTGGTCGCGAATGTTCATTCACGAATTGAATCCGCAACACTTGATCGGCAAAGGCTACTTGGAAAAGCTTGACGACTTCGAGCATGAAGGCAAGCTGGTCGCGGCTTCTCGATTGGGGTACCGAATTACGAAGTCCTTCGTGGTTGCGTTCTTCGGTCGCGTATTCCGGTCACCGGACCGAGTCTTCGCTGAAGATATGTTGAAGCCAGAATTGCAGTCGATGGAAGACTTTGTCGACGGTATCAACAACATTGTTGGCACTCAAAAGCGTGTCGCCGAAAACTACTTCCGCGACGGAAGCGTTGACTATGCCTGCCCGCCACTTCGCGCGTTGCTGCACATTATGGCTCATGGCGAGTATGACGGCATGACGATTGACTCGCCCGAATTACGAGGGCTTTTCGATCGCGAAAAGATGATGGAAAGCGATTGGTATCAGGCTCGGCTGCAAGCAGCAGGCAAAGTTCGACGAACGCTTTGGGAGCGACACGTGAACTACCTGGAGCAGTTCTTAGAAAAGCCCATGTACCAATCCGAACTGCAACGTCTTGGTGTGAAGGCTAGTTTGGAAAAAGCCCGCGAGAAACTTGCTTCGCTTGACGGCGCACCAGTGCTTAGCGGAACACTGGGAGCCGACCCCGCCCTAATCGAAGACTAGTTGAGGACATCAGACGTCCTTAATTGGTGGTCGGTTATCGTGACCGAACGTCCTCACGCAGAATGCGCTAACCAGCAGAGATCAAATGAAGTCGCTTGAAAAACACCCAAAGTTTGAAGGTCCCGAAGGCCCCGTCGTGCTTGTCATCATGGACGGCGTTGGCCTGGGTGCAGGTGATGAAGGCGACATGGTGGCAGCCGCGACCAAACCCAATTTGGATTGGTTAAAGTCGAACGCCATAGCGACTCAGTTGAAGGCGCACGGACGAGCCGTCGGTATGCCGACCGACGATGATATGGGGAATAGTGAAGTTGGGCACAACGCGATTGGTGCCGGGCGAGTCTTTGATCAAGGCGCATTGTTAGTTCAGAACGCCGTCAAATCTGGCGCGATGTACGAAGGTGAGGTCTGGCAAGATTTGGTGACCGAAGCGAAGTCTGATGACGGCACCCTGCACTTTATTGGCCTCTTGTCAGACGGAAACGTTCACTCACACATCGACATCCTGTTGGCGATGATCAGGCAAGCGCACTCTGAGGGTGTAGCGAAAGTTCGCGTGCACACGCTATTGGACGGTCGTGACGTTCCGCCGACATCGGCACTTGAATATGTCGAGCAGTTGGAGGCCGTGCTTGGTGAGATCAATGCAGCGGGCGGCGACTACCGAATTGCTTCGGGCGGCGGCCGACTCTACATCACCATGGATCGATACGAAGCCGATTGGCCAATGATCGAACGCGGGTGGAACACGCACGTCAAAGGGGAAGGGCGGGCATTTAGCTCGGCCAAAGAGGCGATCGAAACCTTGCGTGCCGAGACTCCTGGTGTCATCGATCAAGACTTGAAGGAGTTCGTCGTTGTCGAAGACGGCAAGCCTGTGGGCCCAATCGTCGATGGCGACGCCGTGATCCTGTTCAACTTTCGAGGAGATCGAGCACAGGAGCTTTCGCGTGCATTCGACGACCCGAACTTGGATACGTTCAATCGCGGGCCGGTCCCGGATGTGAAGTTTGCTGGAATTATGGAATACGATGCGGACCAGCAAATTCCCAAGCGGTTTCTGGTTTCTCCTCCTGCGATTGATTGCCCAATGGGTGAGTACCTGGCGGCGTCCGGAGTCTCGACGTTAGCGGTCAGCGAAACGCAAAAGTACGGTCATGTGACCTACTTCTTCAATGGCAACCGCAGCGACAAGTTCTCTGATGCATTGGAGGAGTATGTCGAGATCACATCGGATCTGCTTCCGTTCGAGCAACGACCGTGGATGAAGGGCGGCGAGATTACGGACGTGATTTTAGATTCGATCGCTAACAAGAAGCACGACTTCATTCGCGTCAACTATCCCAATGGTGACATGGTGGGACACACGGGTGATCTGTTGGCGGTGGAGATATCAGTTGAGACTGTCGATCTTTGTGTTGGTCGACTTATGGAAGCTATTCGCAAGGCGAATGGCATCCTGATCGTGACGGCTGACCATGGAAACGCAGACGAAATGTATGAGGTTGGGAAAGACGGGAAGCTAAAACGCGACAAGGACGGAAACCCTAAATCCAAAACTAGCCATACGCTGAATCCCGTTCCTTGCTACATTTACGACCCGGCAGGTAAGGCTGGCCTTCGGCTTTCCGCTGCCGCGGACGATCAGTTGGGAATCAGCTCGCTTGCGGCGACAACAATGCAATGCTTGGGCTTCGTCCCGCCCGAGGACTACGACCCATCGATCGTCGAACTAGACGGCTAGGACATTTAACCTTCTGCAGGCAAACCTGCTTCTTGCGAAAAAAGGAATTTGATATGGGCTTGCTGCGTTACGATTTGTCTGGCACCTATGCTGCGACCGGCGGATTGAGCAAGGAAGAGGTTGCATCGCTAGAGTCACGGCTGTCTGCCGTCCGCGATGAAGTGCTGGGTGAGGATCTGGCTTTGTTGGAACCCGGATCGAGTGTCCCGGAAGCCAAGCAACCATTGGATTCCGCTTTCTTTGAATTGCCGGAAAAGCTACTCGGCGAATACGCATCGTAGCGAGGTGAAAGCGAGCTTGGACAACTGCTGGCGTCTGCTGCGCGTTTGCGAGAGTCTGTCGATCGTGTAGTCGTGCTTGGGATCGGCGGGTCCTACATGGGGGCACGTGCGTTGATGGAAGCGTGCTGCCATCCGTATCACAACGAATTGAGTCGAGGTGATCGTGGCTCTCGACCGCGGATGTATTTTGAGGGCAACAACGTCGACAACGACGCTTCTCAAGGACTACTTGATCTGCTTCGAGCCGACAGTGACGATTGGGCTATCGTCGTGATCAGCAAGAGTGGCGGAACCATGGAGACCGCTGTCGCCTTTCGCCAGTTTCTTCGTGAACTGCAGGCAAATTGTGGCAAGGATCGGTTAGGCGAGTTGGTGGTTCCCGTAACAGGTAAGTCTGGCAAGCTGTTTGAGCTGGCCGGTGCAATCGGTTGCCAAGACCTGTTTCATGTTCCCGATGGCGTCGGCGGTCGGTTTTCAATTCTGTCGCCGGTTGGATTGCTGCCAGCTTCTGCGCTGGGGCTAGACATTGTTCGATTGCTCGAGGGAGCGGTCGCGATGAATGATCA
>CAYQMZ010000311.1:0-8382 GCA_964418725.1 uncultured Pirellulaceae bacterium | reverse complement strand
ACACGTATTCCAATGGAAGGATGTTCCCGCGGGAGGGTGAAGTGTTGAATGCAAGTTCAAACTTGTGGGTAAAGACAAGGTAGGAACCGGACCTACGCATCAACTGCCTCGTGTATGGACGTTGCGGTCCTGATCCTGAAGTCCGCTTTAGTCTTCTAGCTTGAAAAGATGGACCAACGCCTCGAGGAGCCGTGTCGGCGTGCCATGCTTTGCCTCGTCCCGAAGTGACTCCATCGGCGTATGCAGCACTTTGTTGACGAGGCGGTCGAAGGCGTACTCGATTTCTTGCTTGGTCTTTTCGTCGAGTTTGCTTTCCGTCTCGCCGCCGTCCAGTTTGTTCATCAAGCGTTGCAGCTCTTGCGACTTGAGGCGATTGGCCTGAGCACGTAGCCGCTTGATGGTGGGAACGGTGGAGCGATGATTCCACCCCGTGAGGAAGCGTTGCGATTCCTCGTCGATGATTTTTCTGGCACGAGGCCATTCCTTCTGTCGCAACTTTTGATTCGCCTCGCATGCCTCTTTGAGGTCGTCCACCGAGTACAAGTAGACACCCAGACGATCGCCAATCTCGGCATCGAAGTCTCTCGGTACGGCGAGGTCCAAGATACATTGCGGTCGTTGGTGTCGTGCCGCTTCGAGCTGACGATAACGGTCAAGCGTTACGATCGGTTCCGTGGCTGCCGTTGTGCTGACGACCAAGTCAGCTTTGACAATCAAGTCATCCAGTTCGGACCAATCTTCCGTGCAGCCGTGGATTTCGGACGCCAACGTCTCGGCACGTTCGCGATTGCGATTCACTACGGTAATACCGCGTGCTCCTTCATCCACCAGATACTGAGCGGTTTCTCTGCCCATATCTCCGGCGCCAATGACCAAGACGAACTTGTCGTCGAAGTCTTCGAAAATCGCACGAGCGAATTCAGCCACGGCCACGCTGGGAACGCTCACGCGTCGTTTATGAATGGCAGTTTCCGTTGCGATTCGTTTCGCGACGTGAAGAGCTGCTTGAAAAGCACCGTCGGTAAGCGGACCGGTGTGCTGGCCTTCGGTTGCAATGCGATAGGCCTCTTTCACCTGAGACAGAATCTGTGGTTCACCAACGACCATGCTGTCCATACTGGCGGCAACTGAAAAGAGGTGCCCGATTGCTTCTTCATGCGTCTGGGTCGTCACCTGCGATGCCACTTCTTCGGTTGGAATGCCGTGGTAGTCCGCCAGGAATTGAATAATCTGTTCTCGCGTTGGCGCGTGCTTGGGATCCTCGCAGCCTGTATACAGTTCGACTCGATTGCAGGTGGAAAGTAGGACGGCTTCGGTTCGCGGAAATCGGTCTCGCAATTTAGCCAAAGCATCGTCGACTTGGTCGCCGGTGAACGCCAATCGTTCACGTACGTCGACCGATGTGTTGTGGTGGCTGCAGCCTACGAGGTTAAGTCGCACTGTGACCGTCCCCCAAAAGAATCATGCCCAGAACGAACGCCAGAAAAACGAAGCTGGCGAACGTCAGGTAGGTCACTTTGTGGCCTTGCCTTGCAGGCTTGTAGAATCCGGTGAAACCCAATGCCGTAACAAGCCATACGAGTAAGATGCCCGACGGCCAGACGACGGGGTCCGTCCAAAGCAATCCTGCTTCGCCGCCGCGTCGTAGATTTAGCAAGACGCCGGAAAGTAGGCCAACCAATAGTAGGAAGCAGGATGTTGTTAGCGATGTTTCGCAGATCCGTTGCAGTTTTTCGAGGCTCGGAAGCTTGAGGCCGGCAGAAGAAATGATCTTTCGTTTCAACCGGTAAGACTTCAATGCATACAGAAGGCCTACAACAAAGCCTGCGGAGACGGCGGCTGTTCCCAGCAGAAGGGCGAGGCCATGACACACGCTCCATAGGCGATACGAATCCTCACTGGATAACTGCGCGTCGCTGGGAAAGACTCGTGAGACACCAATCAGCAGCAAGATCGTCGGCAGGAAAATGACGCCGATTGCAGTTGGCTTGGAGTTCAGTTGCCGCAAAGAAATTGTGACGAAAATGATCGCCAGCAGCCAAGCCACAATCAGGCAACCGTGGTACCAGCTAGAAAGCGGTGCTCCACCGGCCAGACCTGTTTGAGCTTCGCGCCCGAGATAAAGCGTTTGGGCCAGAATGCCGGCTAGCATGAAGCCAATCATGATGGCCGTCCGCAAGCTAACACGAAAAAATAGTCGTGTTAGTTCAAGGACAAACGCTACCGCATAGCTGGCAGCGAAGCAGACGATCGTGATTCCGGCAAGCTTCTCGTTCACCGCTTGTTCCTAACCCAACGCGAGAATCAATAAGTCTGTTTTCTGGGTCTGTCGCATTCCGTCTACCTCTATCAGCCGTGTTGAAGCTGGGGGGACTTTGTCGGTTGTTCTGGCGGTATGGCTTTTACGGCGTCTGCGGGATTTGTCGCACGTACGGATTCCAACGCGCGGTCGTAGGATTTAAATCGATTCGAAGGTCGTGTTGTTTGAGTCGATCGGAATCTGCCGACGATAACGCCTTTCGAGATACCTTGCAATGTGCGGGCTCTCGGACTTCTAACTCCAGGGGGAGACTTACTCATGGCGGAATGCAGAAACGCCATTTGCTCGATCATCAGCGTCATTGTCTTGTGTACAAGCGGCGCGATTGCTGACGAGCGTGAACCCGTCGTCAAGCTTTTACAACCCAGCACTTACAAGTCAAAAGAATGTGACTGTGCAGGTTGCTTACGCGGCCGAGAGTGTATTCGCCCGGAGCAAAATGCCGATGCCCCGGGTGAGCCGGTTGTAAGGTCTGTCGCGCTCATCAAGCCTGCCAGTTTTCTCGCTGGGCTGACCGACTCGTGCGACGCCAACGGTTGTGCTGACGGCCCTGCCTGCCAAGTTGCGTCGCCGACATGCGATGCCGCGGGTGCATGTGCAAACGCGGTGGCCCACTGTTGCGACGACCCGGCTTGTGACAATGACAAGTGCTGTTCTGGCGGAACTAGTTGCGAGCCCACATGCGGGGCGTCCGCGACCTGTGGTGCTGAACCAAGCTGTGGTGCCGAAGCATGTTGCACAGCAGAACCAAGTTGTGGAGCAGGGCCAAGTTGCGGAGCAGAACCAAGCTGCATTGCAGACCTCGGGTGTGACGCGAGTCCCAGCTGCGGCATCGGGACAGGAGTTGGGTTGTGCGAAGCCGAGATTGATTGGTCTTGCCTGAACCTCTGCAGCCGTGACGGTTTCTGGTTGCGGACTGAGGGGCTGCTGTGGTGGACGAATGACGACAGCATCCCAACGTTGGCAACATCCAGTCCACTGGGAACGCCCACCGCTGATGCGGGCATTTTGGGATTGCCAACGACGACGCGTTTGTTTGGCGATTCGCTCTACGGCGATGCTCGGTTCGGAGGCCGCGTTCGATTCGGCACGTGGGCAGACGATTGCAAACACGGAATCGACGGTTCGATCTGGGGCTTGCTGAACGAGAGTGATCAAAACGTCTGGCAGTCAGCCGGCGATCCGCTCCTGGCTCGACCCTTCAATAACGTTGATCCATTAGTGGATGCTCCCGCCGCTCAAATCCTCGCAGAAGACGGAGTGTTGAGCGGCCGACTGCGAATCAACACCTCAAGCGAGATCTTTGGCGGCGACATTGGCATTCGGAAGAACGTTTGGTGCTGTGCAGACGTTTGCGGCAGCACAAGTACGCGGTTGGATTGCGTGGCCGGCTACCGTTACTTCAAAGTCCGTGAGGGTGTTCGAGTTATCGAAGATCTGGAGTCCACCGCGTTAGTTGGTCCAACCGTACTCGGTACGACCATCAACGTGTACGACGACTTTCAAACTCGAAACGAATTCAACGGAGCAAACATTGGCTTTGTACTTGCCCAGCAGTACAAACGACTCACGGCTGAATTCACGGGGCGACTTGCCTTGGGCAACTTGTCCCGCGAGGTCATGATCGACGGAGCCACGACGGTTACTGTTCCTGGTTTGGCGCCAGTCACCAGCGCGGGAGGGTTGTTGGCACAGCCTTCGAACATCGGCACCTATCGCAACGATGACTTCGCCGTGCTGCCTGAAGTTCAGTTCAACATGCTCTACAACATTCGCCGCAATACTCGGCTGAGCTTGGGCTATACCTTCATGTACCTCGGGGACATCGTTCGACCTGGCGATGTGATGGATACATCCGTCAACGGAACAGTGCTTGACCCGACCGTGCCTGTCACAGGGCCTGACCGTCCTCAGTTCACGTTCGACGATAGTCGTACTTGGCTGATGGGTTTGAACTTTGGCGTAGAAGTGAACTTCTAAATTCAGAGGCTGCCAAACGCGCATCGCAAAGCTTGTATTTCGACGCACGGATCTGCACGCGAAGATTAGTCAAGCATGTGGAAATCATCGAGCCAACCAACCCATTTTGGGGTGGTTGGCTTTTGTTTTTTTGATTGCCAAATTACCTATTTTGAAACTTTGGAAATACTTTTCCAAATGGGTTTCGAACCTCCTCTTCATCTCTACAATGCGAGTCGACTGTTGATTTCCACCACGGACTTTTTAAAGAGGTAACGCTAACGGAAGAATGCTAAGTGCGGCCCAAAGGTTTGCCGCGCTAGATCCGAGGCGTCGAGGAGTGACTAATGATTCGGACTTTCATCGTTTCTACTTTGCTGAGCCTGTTCTTGGCTGCGAATGCTCATTCGCAAATCAGCGCTGCCCTCGATAGCGAGGGATTCATTGTGATTTCAGGAGACAACGTTGAGTTGCTCGGGCTGGATTTCACATCTGCTTCAGGTTGGCTCGTTCCGGTAGAGGATAACGACGCAACCCCATTCGGATTCCTACTAGAGAATTCGAGTACACAAATCACTTACGGTTCGCTCAACGATACCGTGACCATCGATGGCGATGTCACGCTGGGCGCTTCATACGCACTACCGGAAGGACGGGACGCTGATCTGGTTGCTTCTTGGGGTGGTGTTGAAGACGGACCACCAATTGACTTGCCCGTTGACTTGAACGCGGCATTCCCCACAGGCCCAACGCCTCCGACGGATGGTGGTGGAGCCGGCGGCACGCCCGTGATCCCAGAACCTGCATCGGGACTGATGGCTGGGTTGGGTGTCCTATTCGCAGGAATTCTACGGCGATCTCGAAGAGCGAATAGCTAACGCCGTTCGCAGTTTTCTCCGCTATCGGAAGATTTCCGACTACGAATTACGCCCCCACTTGCCATACTGAAGGCAGCTGGGGGCTTTTTCGTGAAGAATCTTTTACTTTCGATCGTTGCGGTCTTGATGTCGATAGTCGGCATGGCGATCGTTTTCTTCTCGCTACAGTACTTCGATGTCCGTCGCGCTAAGGCTGAGGCCGAGCTGCAAGACAAGCAAGTAAGGGAGCGAGTTGAGCACCTTGAAAAGTCGCTCGGCAAATTCGCCGAAGCCTTCCAAAACAGTGCCCAAAAGAGGGCGGACTTTCACGAGGCTACGTTGCCTCTGAATTCTATTCCCGACTTCATTCGTGCTGAGTGGCTTGCGCCCCGAAAGAGACGCAAGCGAGCGGATTCCCCCGAATACCGAGTCGTGCATACGACGGTGCATACCGCGAAAGCGGATCATCATCGGGCGCCGTCTCTCGATGGAGCATTAGAGAACGCTACGGACCGTCAGCTATTCGAACAGTTTTTCCACTATCAAAACGGAGTCTTCTTTACGCGTCGGCTTCACACGGGCGAAATCGCGGGGGTGTATCCAGTCTTCGTCGATGACGGTGCGCCCGTGGGACTTGCTGTTGGCTACTTCGAAACGGTATTGAGTCCAACAAAAGATGAGAGCCGAATATGCATGCGGATCTTTCGCATAATCGACGGTCAGGAATTCTTGATCGTCTCCGCTGGTGGAGCGGCGAGGCAGAGGCCGGTATTGGATCGGACCGTTGATCGTGGCTGCGAGTTGTATCGCGTTGCCATCTACGAACGCCAGTCAGTGTTTGAACGCAGGGCAAAGTTTTCGCTGTTTGGTTTGGTGTTGGGACCGTTGTTCGCCTGTGCGGTGGGACGGCGTTACTGGAAAACTGTGGCTACGGACCTGAGTTCTCAGTGCAGCGAATTGAGTGAAGAAGTATCTGAACGCATTGAGATGCAACGAACATTGCAGTCGTTGCTGACGCTTCGCGACTACGAACGTCGGACGGTGTCCAGCGACATACACGACGGCTTTGTTCAAGAAGTGATTTCGGCCAGCATGTTCTTGGAGGCTCTTTCGCCGCGAATCGACGAAGATGACAAAATCGCCCAGCAACAGTTGCGCAATTTGGAGCATTCGATCAAGCAGGCGATCGCCGAGGGCCGGCGACTGGTCAATCGAAATCAGATGCTGGAAGTGGATGAAATCGGGTTGCTGCCGGCAATACAGCGTTTGGTTGCCAATCACAACGCAAAGTTTGGTATCGTTGCGACGCTACGCTACGCGGAAGACATACCCGAATTGGACGTGCTGCATCAGCGTTGCGTTTATCGCGTCGTCCAGGAGGCACTCACGAACGTACGTCGTCACAGTGGATCGTTAGAAGCCATCGTCTCTCTGTACACCGATGGCAGTAGTCTATGCGTCGACATTTCTGATCAAGGTCGAGGATTCGACTCGCAGTCCGTTTTGGATGAGAGCTTCGGATTGCGTGGCATGATGGAACGCGTTCAATCACTCCGTGGTGAACTTGCAGTTCGCACAGCCATCGGAGAGGGTACGCTAGTTTCCGCTCGCTTGCCGCTCGAGAGGGTAGAGCAAGTTCGCATCGTAGGGCAATTGAAAGCCAAGCCAGACACGGCTTCACTGCCGCCAACCGCTAATCCCGAGTCAGATCTGACCTGACTTAGGATGGGTTTGGCGGGATTGCTCAATTCGAGGGCTGGTTCTTGGGATTTGCTGTCCGCTTAGTCCGCGCCGTTTTCTGCAATCGTCTTGGGCACGTAGGCGATGGATGTTTGGATCGAGTGTCCGCAACTGCAACCCGCACTGGTTTCTGGAGCGAGAAGTAGACCGCCACTAGGGATCAGGCTAAGCCAGCAGCCGCTGCGAATTCCCAGGAATTCCGTTCGCTGGTTTGTCTTCAGATCCAACATGCCGTGGTACTCGTAACGGCTGAAGACGGTGTGGTTGGATGCTGACATCACGCCACATCCGTGCCAGTCGAAATTGTGAACACCTAGGACCTTACCGGTACGCAGTTCGTAAGTGTGTTTGTTGAAGTAGACCAAGTCGCCCACGATCGTGGGATGAGCCAATTGACCGGTGTGGTGGCTCTTCTTCATGGGGGTGCTGTGTTGCCACAGTTCCCCGCCATCGTCCGAATTGAAAGCGTATGTGTGGAAGACGTTTTTCTGATCGGAACCAGTAACCAGCAGCGTTCCCTTGCCGTGCGTCATGTAGGCAACGTACTGGCACTTGCTGAAGTCGTAAGGCTTTTCCCAAACGACCTCGCCGGTGATTGCATCGAGCGCGACGAGCACTTGATCCTCCAGAATTTCTCTGGTCATGCGGCCTGACTTGGCATCTCTAGCTGCTTCGCTTCGGCTCTCGACGAAAAAGACTTTGCCATTCGCGATCGCAATCGTGGAGTTGATGATCTGCCCGTTTGCATAGCTCCAGTTCGTCTCCCCGCTATACGCGTTCTTTGCGAAGAACCCGTCGCTTGTCACCTTGGCAATGTCCTTATCACCAAAACCCTCGTACCACTCGCCTTTGTCTCCCAGGTAAGCAGCACCTCGCTGCACAGCAGATCCGAATAATTGCGAATCGATTCGCGACACATAGCCCCAGTCATAGTTTCGATCGGGACGCTCTTCAAGCAATTGCTCAGGGACTTTGAACTCCCGCAATCGTTTGCCGGTCTGCCCATCAAAAGCAACGCAACGTCCACCGATGGCCACGCACACATGTTCGTCTGCAGCAACCATGTTAGATCCGTCACGCGGCATATTGGCACGTCGCATCGTCGGGATCTGCTTGGCCCAAAGGATGGCGCCGTTGTAGGCGTCGAGACCGAATAGCGTTCGGTTGCCTTGCACGTAAAGACGTCCATTGGCCGAAACAGGGGGCGGATTTCGGTTACCGCGATCCGGCATAGGTCTGGCACCAGGGCGCCCCCACCACTGAACGGCCAACGCCCCGGTAATCGAATCGTCTTTTGAACATGCCGAGTTGTCTGCACTTGCGTATTGATGGCTCCACTCACCCGTGTTCGGTAATCGGCCGCGTCGGTGCGCTAGTGACTGATCGACGCCTCCTTTGAACTCTTTCCAACGCTCTGTGTTGGAGGTTTCCGATGACTCGCCCTCTCCGCTACGCAGTGCCAACACTCCACCCGCCGGACGGACACAGTGGAAGAGAGTTTCAATG
>CAYQMZ010000310.1:0-8397 GCA_964418725.1 uncultured Pirellulaceae bacterium | reverse complement strand
TCGAGGGCACCGGGCGTGGAGGGAGGATTTAATGCTGAGGTGCTCAAAAGTCATTCCTCATGAATGTTGGTAAGCCGCAGCTATAGGGTGCAGCAATAAAACATAGGATGCAGGAACGCCAATGTTGCGTAATTCGTATACGGATTGTGTCTGAGCGGTGGGAGGTTATATGCGGGCTGGGGGGACTGTGCCGTGCGGAATTCCGGGTTCCCGATATGTTGTCGCGGTAGCAAACAAAACGAATCGCCATGTTGAAACTTTGAGCTAGGCTTCCAGCAAACCCTCCCCTCCCAGACCTGCCTACAACTCACACCTAAACCAAGGTTGAGCACAAAAATGTCCATGATTCTTCGCCGAGTGACGTTTCCATTGTTCATCGCAGTGGCATTCCAGTCAGCATTGTTTGCTAGTGACTACGTTGAAGGATTCACCGAGCCGTACCGACGCGTCGACATTTCCGTCGGAGAGCCTGGTGTCATCGAAAAAATCACAGTTGAGCCTGGTCAGAAGGTCAAACAGGGCGAGTTGATCGTCAAGTTGGATACCAGCGTGCTCGACGCTTCGTTAGCCATGGCGAAGGAAAAAGCGGTTGCCACTGGATCGATTGATGTGGCGGCGGCCGAATTGCAGCTTCGCGAAGGAAGGCTAAAGCAGATCTCGCAGCTACGAGAACGCGGGCATGCGACGCAGCGAGAGTACTCGCGTGCACTGGCCGATGTTGATATCGCAAAAGGACGCCTAAAGCTTGCGAAGGAAGAAAGTCGCCTCAACGAGCTTGATTGTCGCCGCATTCAGGCTCAGATTGCACGACGCCGCGTATCCAGTCCAGTAGACGGGATAATCTCCGATGTACACCGTGAGGTGGGCGAGGCCTTGTTGATCACCGATCCAACGATCGTGACGTTGGTGCAGCTTGAAAAGCTACGCGTCCGCTTCTCTGTTGTTCCTGAGTTGGCTCAGTCGCTGTACCCAAATCAGTCTGTCAAAGTGATTCTGTCGAAGACGGAAAGAGTCGATGCCGTACTGGAACGTATCGCGTCTGTCGTCGATGCCAAGAGTGGAACGCTTGAGGTTCACGTTGTGATCGACAACGCCCGTGGCAAGTATCGCAGTGGCGTACGTTGCACGATGGAAATCGAAGCAAAGGCCAACAATAGCGCGTTGGCGGCTTCTCGGTAGGCTGTTCCCTACTCGAGGTTATTGCCATGTCAGAAACGACGCAAGCGGTCGGTAAACGACCGCACGAAAACCACGGGACCACAAGCGGCCCTAGTGCTCCGTTTTGTCAATCGATGCGACGCCCGTCGCAAGGCAGTGAATTGAAACAAAAGTCCCGTACTGCGGCTTCCGGTGACGCAACCACAACGACCACAAAACCGCAGCGGATTACTGCTGCCGATGCGGCCCTAAAACTCCACGAGCTTAGCGAGCAAGGGCTGACGGGAGATCGGGTTACTGAGTTTCTTGATCTTGTCGCAAATCTGATTGGTGCATTTGGCGTTGTCTTTCTGTCGCGAAGCGAAGAGCACCCGGGGAGACTGGTCGTTCGCCCTGGGCACTTAGTTCCACAGCACCTAACGCATCTTCGGTCGCTATTGCAGCACGTTTCCCGGCTCGCCGCCGTGGCTGCTGCCGAAGAGACTCCGCAGGCAGGCAACGCCGAGAACGGAGAAGACCTTCTGGTTGTGGCGGTCCCAGTGCTTCGCCGCAGCGGCGGCAATGAAGCCATTTGTGTCGTCGTTGGCGTCGGGGAAAACGAACAGGCCCGTTCCACAGCCGCCTACCTAATTCTGGTTCTGCAATGGTTTGCAGCGTTCGTTGAAGGTGCGCAGAACGCACCTGGCACCGCGATAAGCGCGGAAGACACTTCAGCCTATCGAATGCTTCGAAAGGCATCTCAGGAAAAACGGTTCTCAGCATCTTGTTCAGTCGTTGCTGAGTGGGTGAAAACACGCAGCGGTGCGAAAGATGTCGTGGTTGGCGTTCGTGGTGGCTGGGGAGGATCCCGAGTCGTTACCTACACGGGAGCGAAGGACGTTGATCACCGCAGTGATCGTCTTGGTGCCTTTCGAGAGCTTTTGGAAGAGACGGTAATTGCTGGCGAAATTAAGGCTAGTGATGGCGACCTGCAGCACATCGATCAGACGGTCGACGAGATCGTGATGGAGACGTCGGCGTCAGAGAGGCTGTCACGCAACACGGGACTCAGTGTTGTTGATCGCTTCGCACTCTTCGATGCCTCGGGTAAGCCGTACGGTGCTGTATTGTGCATGGGAGCTGCAAACGACGGCAGCGATCCAGTGAAAGCGAAAGCAGATCCGCTAAGTGTCGAAACGCAACTGTTACTTGGGCAACAACTGGACACGCTACGGGCGGCTCAACGCACCACGCTCTTCAATGCCCTTGGGCTTCAGCGTCTACTGACAAAGGCGTGGTTCCGGCATCCACTGGTATGGATCGTCTGCGCGGCATTGATCGGCATCCTATTGGTGCCGATGCCACTGCAAATCAAATGTGATTGCGTTATTCAGCCCAAGCAACGTCGCTTTGTGTCTGTGCCGTACGAAGGACGTCTTGAGGAAGTCCTTGCTGAGCCGGGACAGATTGTCTCTGAAGGCCAGTTGCTGGCGACCATGGATGGACACGAAATTGAACTGGAAATTTCGAGCCTTAGAGCCGAGCAGAGGAAAGCCGAAAAGGACTACGACACTGCGTTGGCTGCATTCGATACATCGCAGGCCCAAATGGCAAGCTTGGAAGCAAAGCGTTTGAAGCTAAAGATTGAGGCTGCGGAAGATCGACTACGAAACCTTGAGATTCGCAGTCCGGTCGATGGTGTCGTGATCGGAGGAGATCCTCGCAAGATGCAGGGGGCGCGATTGTCGATTGGCGAGAGCCTCATGGAGGTTGGTCCGATGGACGAAATGATCGTCGAACTACAGGTGCCGGACGAAGACATCGCGCACGTGAGATCTAACTTGAAGGCTCAATACCGACTCACTGCCCTGCCCTGGAAAACACTTGACGGTGAAATCCAGCTGATTCATCCGCAATCCGAGACACGTGACGGCTCGAATGTGTTTGTTGCCGAGCTTGGATTGGATAATCCCGATCAGTCCATTCGCCCAGGAATGCGAGGGCAAGCGAAGATTCTGTCAGACCCACATCCGCTGGGATGGAACCTGTTTCATAAGGCCTGGGACGGCTTCGTTTCTTGGGTTGCGTGGTAAGGTCGCGGTATGTCCAGACCCAACGAACACGATTCGGTCGACGTTATCGTCAGCGAAAACGATCCTGGTAACGCCAAGATCGAAGTTCGTTCAGAGCTGACGTTTTCGCTGCGAAAGAATGGCGACAAGCCGTTCATGATGGTTCATGACGAATTGAATTCGCAGTTCTATCGACTAGGAATAAATGAATGGAAAATGGCGAAGCTGTTCGATGGAAATCGAACGATGCGCCAAGTTATCCGAGAAGCCACCCTGCGATTGGGCGAAGAACACGCGAGCCCGCAGGAAGTAAGCCGATTGGCTGGCTGGTTAGTCCAGGCCGGACTTGCACGCGTGAATGAGGGAGCTCTGGTAGACACCTCCACGAGCAACTCAGCCACAAGAGGCTGGCACGACCCACTGAAACAGGCTTCGAAATTGGGGCAATGGAACCCGTTGTTCTTGAAGATTTCGTTACCGGATCCATCGCCGTTGTTGGCCTGGATCGCTCCTGTATTGAGCCTGTTCTTCTCGCGAACGTTCTTGCTTGTCTGGTTGGCTGTCTGTGGTTTTGGAGCCTACTGTGTAGCCGCCAGTTGGGGTGAATTCCGGTCCTCGCTCAACGACGTTTTCACACAGGAAAACTGGTTCTACCTGCTTGCGGTTTGGGTAGTCTTAAAGGTCATTCACGAATTAGGGCACGCGATCGCCTGCATGCGTTACGGCGGCAAAGTGACTCGATGCGGCCTGATGTTTATTGTGTTTTCGCCGATCGCTTGGGTCGACGTCACCTCGGCCTGGAGCTTCCGTTCTCGATGGCAACGGATCGTTGTGTCTGCCGCCGGGATGTACATTGAATTCTTCGTAGCTGCGATCGCTGCGATCGTTTGGGCAAAGACCGAGAGCCCCGCGATAGCTTCGTTGAGCCGGAATGTGGTGTTGAGCGCCAGCGTTACAACGCTGCTGTTCAACTTGAACTTCCTAATGCGGTTCGACGGATACTACATCCTGACAGACTTGCTGGACATCCAAAATCTATATGGTGCCGGCCAACAATACGTGCAGTACTTTAACCGACGCTACATCCTTGGAATGTCCGCGATCTGTCCCGGGTATTCCGGTGCAAAGCTCTGGTTGGTTCGACTGTATGGCGTTGGGGCGATGGTCTGGCGTATCACTTTTTGCGTCGGAATTCTGATCGTCGCCGCGCATTTGTTTAAGGGAGCCGGGATTGTACTGGCTCTGTTTTCTGGCGTGCTGTGGTTTGGAATTCCCCTGCTGCGTTTCTTGCTGACGTTAGCGTTAGGCCAAGGCCGTGAGAGGCCCAATGTCCTGCGGTTCGGACTGCTTGCCGGGACTGCTCTGGCATTGATCGCTACTTTGATGGTGGCTCCCTGGCCAGGACGAACGATGGCTCACGGTGTTGTGCAGTACGCTCCTCTTCAGCCGATTCGCGTAAATAGTCCTGGCTTCATTCGACAGATTCGATCAGAGCCCGGCGACAGTGTGGCGGAGGGCGAAGTTCTGCTGACGCTGGAAAACCGCGAGTTGGAAAACGAGCTGGCAGATCTCGAATTGCAGATTCAGATTCAAGAAATTGCGCAACGGATAGCGCATCGAGAAAACGAGATGGCTGAGTACGAGGCCATTGGCAAGAAGCTAGATTCGCTGAAAGAACAACGAAGTCGTGTCGCCGGAAAAGTGGCAACGCTAGAGGTGCGTGCACCAATTCAGGGTACGATCATTGCTGCCGATTTGGAGTCCCTGGAAGGCAAGTATGTCGAAACGGGGACGGAGCTGCTCTCAGTTGGATCGGTTGGCGAGAAGGAAGTTCGTATCTCAATCAAGCAAGAACACGTCGAATCGTTTCGCGATGGGACGAACCGCGACGTCCAAATCTCAGTCCGCGGACATGGGCTCGAACAACAGGACGCAAAGATCGAACGCGTGAATCCCCGTGCTAGTCGACGAGTTTTACACGAGGCATTGGCGGCAACTGCAGGTGGACCGCTGGCCGTTCAGCAGAACCCGGACGACAGAGCCGACGACATGTTGCTGGTGGATCCACATTTCGAGGGCGTGATTCGGGTGCCTAACGAATTGTCGGACGACTTGCGATCGGGTGAGGTGTGTCGCGTCAGTTTGGGACGTGGTCATCAGCGAGTTTACGAAAAGCTCTTCTCCTACGCTCGGACTTACTTCAAGACGAAGTCTGGTGGCAATTTTCTTTAAACACCGACCGAAGCTCTGGCTTTGTTGGGTTCGTTGAATACGGGCTACCGCTGGCCGCATTATTCGGACTCGCGAACTGCTAAGCTGTGTGGATTGCTCAATCTCCACGGAGGCCTTCAATGTCTTTTTGCGTTCGCGTTCTAGTTTGTTTTATTCTGTTCTTTGCGTCGCATTCAGTTCGTGGTGTGGAGCAGCCGAGCAGGCTGGGAGAACTCGATGCGTTTTGGTCAGAAGTCTCACGAAGTGTCAGAGAGGGAGACTTCGCGGGCTATGCAGCGACCTGCCATCAGGAAGGTGTTCTTGTTTCGGAGGCCAAGCAGTCTAGCTATCCACTTTCGAAAGCACTTGCTGGTTGGAAGCAAGGATTCGAGGACACCAAAGCGGGCAAGATGAATGCCGATGTGCAGTTTCGGTTCACGCAGCGAATCGGGGACGATAGTACATCGCACGAGACGGGGATTTTTCGGTATGCGACGATCGACGCGAACGGAAAAGAGACTCCTGCTTACATTCACTTCGCGGCACTACTGGTAAAGCGAAAGGGGCGATGGTTGGTGATGATGGAGCACCAGAAAACGCCGGCGACCCAGGAAGAATGGGAGGCTGCGAAGTCTGGCGTGAAACCCAATACGAAACCAGCTACCAAGTAAGTTCAGAACGTCCGGGCTAGTTGCGAACGGCGGTGTTGAACGTCTGGACGATGTTCGCTTTCGACGTTGCTTGAATTAGACTGTGTGGGTTCCGATCAAACAGAATCGACTCCATGAGTGATGTAACGCAAATCCTGCAATCAGCCGCCGCCGGCGAGAGCGGTGCAGCCGAAAGATTGCTGTCGATCGTCTATGACGAATTGCGACGCATTGCATCCAGCAAGTTATCACGAGAAACACCTGGGCAGACGTTACAGACGACTGCCTTAGTCCACGAAGCCTATCTGAAATTGATGCCGGTCGGCGTTCAGCCGGATACTGATGAACCGTCCGATGGTAATGGCCCAACTTGGGATTCTCGAGGCCACTTCTTTGCGGCCGCGGCGGAAGCGATGCGGCGAATTTTGATCGACAACGCTCGTAGGAAAAAGCGGTTGAAGCACGGCGGTGAATACAAGCGTATTCAACTGGATGAGAATCTTCCGAACGCTGACTCGACGTCGATTGATCTTCTTGCGCTCGACGAAGCGCTGACAAAGTTTGAGCAGAATTCGCCGGAAAAAGCGACCGTCGTAAAGTTGAGATATTTTGCGGGCTTAACTCTCGAAGAAACCGCCTCTGCCCTCAACATCTCAGTACCGACCGTCCATCGGCATTGGCGGTTTGCCAGGGCTTGGCTGAAGCGAGAGCTTGATGACGACGGCTAGTTGTTGCCCCGGTGCAGGCTCTCAAATGCGGCGGCCGAGATTTTTCAAAAATCGTTGATCAGTTTCCGGCAATTATGTCGCATGTTTTCTTGAACCGAACTTCAGGACGGTTTCGCATGGATTGGTAGCGAACAACGCGAACGGCCGATGCTCGGTGAGTTCGGCGCGTCGCTTTGTTCGATACTTTGGTTAGGACCGTTCATGTGGTGGCAAAACGTTGAGGTCCTATTTGCCTAAGTTCAATTCGAGAACGTCGCCTTGGAAGGCGGGGCTGTAGGGGCCGACGGTTCCATCCTTGGCATGCGTTGTTGCGCTCGTGTTCTCGAAGCTGGATTCCATATTGGCGTTGCCCAGCGTCGCGAAGACTTGATCGCTTTCAGGTGCGGAAATGTTGAGGGAGTTACTAGCGGTGAGGCTATCGGCGCGGTTCGCTAGTTCGTATCGAGGTGCTGGGGCTGATTGGTTGGATACGCTGCCGGATACCAACGATTGCCGGACGATGAAAGGGCCAATTTCTGAGGGCACCTCCCATCCTAGGTCGCCGGTCATCAGGATTCGGTCCTCACAACGCTCAAGGCCTGCGCCGATTTGTGCGTTGCGATTGTTCATTCGATTACGAGATTGCTTTTGCTTCGACATGGTTGGGTTCCTGTATTCGAGTGCTTTGGTGAGCTTGCGATAGGTTGCTCATCTTTCGGAAGCAGGTACGACGAACCACTGCGATTCTTTCAATCAATTCCGGATACCGATCCCATCCTTTGCCAACTAAACGCTGTGAAAGGCATGATATGAACAGTTGTAGCGTGACGAACGCGTCCCTTCTGATTCGAATTCGCGACCACGAGGACAATTCGGCGTGGGCTGAGTTCGTCGAAATCTACGCCCCGCTGGTGTACTCGTACCTTCGAAAGCGAGGTGTTCAAGACGCAGACGCCGCTGACATCGCACAAGACGTATTACGAACCGTTTCGCAAAAATCAGCGGACTTCTCGTATGATCGGCGACGCGGCAGTTTCCGTGGCTGGCTGTTAACGGTCACGCTGAATCGACTTCGAGACTTTACTGCCGCTCAGGCTTGTAAAGTCCGTGCCTCGGGAAAAACTGAGACTTTGAGATTGCTCGAAACGCAGCCGATTCCCGAAGCGACGGACGCATGGAATCTGCAGCATCGAATGCGTCTGTTTGGGTGGGCCGCGGAAAAGGCGAAGTCCGACTTTCGCGAGAAGACTTGGCAAGCTTTTCAATGGAATGCAATGGAAGACATGCCGGCCAAGGACGTCGCCGAGAAGTTGTCCATTTCCGTAGGGGCCGTGCACATCGCGAAGAGCCGAGTGCTGGTGAGAATCCGCGAAATAGTCAACGAGGTTGAGGGGGAAGGCACCAATGAATGATGAAAAAGGTTTTGATGACCGTTGCCCGAATGAGAACGAATTGCGTGGAGTGGTTGCGGGGACCCTTTCCCCTGCTCTGGAGCGATCTTTGGAACTGCACCTCGACGGTTGTGCCAAGTGTCGAGGTGCATTGGAACGCTTGGCAGGTTTCGACGATGCAACGGTTTTGGTTGACGCGTTCGGTGTGCGGCCGGAGTCGAGCCAGTTG